>CASFJV010000062.1 GCA_949295125.1 uncultured Spirochaetales bacterium | reverse complement strand
ATCCTGCTTCTCTTTATCTATCCAGTGGAGCACTGCATTAGAGAAAATGAGATCTGCCTTTTCTTCCAGGCTGAAGGTGCATGCATCCCCAGAAATGAACTCAAGATCAGGATAGTCCTTCCTTGCAAGGGCAAGCATATTATCAGAAGCATCAAGCCCGGTAACATCAAATCCCATTTTGCTGAGCTTTTCTGTCAGGGCACCGTTGCCGCATCCCAGATCAAGGGCCCTTCCACCTTTTTTCCTGATCAGGGACAAAACATCCTCTCCATATGCCGGAACAAAGGAAAAGCCTTCCTTATAGCCTTCGCTGTTCCATTTTATGTTCATGCTATTACCTCTAATGAAAACACCCCTCATTTCTGAGGGGCTACAGGCTAATGCTGTGAATTAAGCATGCTGTATGGCTGTCTTGTGTTCTCAAGAACATCACGCCATAGCGATCCTTCGATATCCACATGGCTTCTCTTTGAGACAGCCACCTTGATTGGAAGATATACGAACTGGTTATTCACACGTGATGCTATGCACTGTGTCTTTCCTGCCATTGCAGCATGTACTGCATGAGCGCCAAGGCGTGCACAGTAGATTGAATCATAGCTGTTTGCAGGAGCTGACCTGATGATATACGACGGATCGATGTATTTGATGGATGTAGGAATTCCCTGCTCTGCAAAGTATTTTGCTATCTCATCCTTCAGGAACAGCCCGATATCCTGGTATTTCTTATTGCCTGATGCATCCACTTTTCCTGTAGGCGGAACGAGGTTCTGCCCGGCGCCCTCAGCAACCAGGATAACAGCATGACCACGGTCCAGGATACGGTTCTTCAGATGCTCAAGAAGCCCGTTTGGTCCTGTCAGGTCAAACGGAGATTCAGGGATAAGGCAGAAATTGACATCGCTCTGGGCAAGGGACGTGGATGCTGCGATGAATCCGGATTCCCTTCCCATGACCTTTACAAGCCCTATTCCGTTGATGCTGTTCTTTGCCTCTACATGAGCTCCCCTTACAGAAGGGACAGCACTTGCCACTGCTGTATCAAAACCGAAGGAAGAATCAATGAATGACAGGTCATTGTCGATTGTCTTCGGAACTCCGACAACTGCGATCTTGAGCCTTCTCTTCTTTATCTCTTCTCCGATATCATAAGCACCGCGGAGCGTTCCATCCCCTCCAATTGAGATGAGGATGTTTATATTAAGCCTCTCGAGTGAGTCCACAATCTCCTCAACCTGCTTTCCGCCTCCCCTTGCAGAACCAAGGATTGTGCCTCCTTTTTCCTGGATATCATCAACAACATCCGGATCGAGCGGGATAAGAGGCCATGGAGAATTCTCAAGGAGTCCCAGATAGCCATACTGTATGCCTGAAATCCTCCTGACGCCATAGCGGTACCATAAGCATCTTACAACTGCCCTGATGACATTATTAAGGCCTGGGCAGATTCCGCCGCATGTGCAGACTGCTGCATGTACATGGCTTGGATTGAAATATATCTTCTCCCTGGGACCTGCGAGTTCCAGCGACTCTGAATGTTTTGGAACTGTCTTTCCGTCAATCACCTCAGTGTCAAGATCATAGAGGATGCGATCCTCATCAGACACGTAATCTGAAATTCCATCCCCCTGCTTCAGTCCCATCCTGATGGGGCTGTTGAGCTTAGCTTCCCCAAGGGACTCAACTGTGAAATCATACTGTGCCATCAATTTCCTCCTTGATAAGCAAACCTAATTCCTTTTCAAATCCCTCATACTCCTTCCTTACCATATCCTTAGCCTTTGCCTGGAAGTCCATGTAGAGGCGTATGAAGTCTTTTGCCTTGCCAGTTAATGCTATACCTTCCCTGTTTGAGCCGCCCTTCCTCCTTTCCACAAGGGGAAAAGAGAGGTTTTCTTCCGCTTTCTTAAGCATGTTGTAGCTCTTTGTGTATGACAGGCCCAGATTCATGGATGCCTTCCTGAGGGATCCGGCTTTCTCAATTTCCTGAAGAAGCCAGATAACCCCGATTCCCATGAATTTTTCCCCGTCGCTATCGGTCAGGTATATCTTAACCTTTAATTCCATAATTCTCCTGCTGCCTTGTAAATCAGGGCAGTCAAATCCTTTATTTTCTCCGGCTCCACAGAACAGTAGGCTACGCGGAAAGTCTTGTCGAAGATGCTTACCGCTCCTACTCCATAACTGTTAAGCAGATAGCATCTCAGTTCCTCTGCGCTGTGGCCCAGGGTATCGAAAGCCATGAAGTAGCCTGAATTGAAAGGATATGGCCTCAGCAGAGGGCTGTCCTTATACTTTTCAAGCTCCTTCTTAAGGATACCATAACGCAGTGCCATTTCGTCAAAGAGTTTTTTCTTGTCCTGATCATAATTATGGCCATTTTTCATAGCATCAAGAAGCAGGGTCTGACCGGGCCTGTCACAGTTTGAAACCGTGCACCTGATTGCGCCAAGCGTCTTGTTGACAAGTGCCTGGTATTCTTTCTCTCCAAGCCCTTTTGCTCCATATGTTATGAAGCCGATCCTGAATCCCCATACCATCTGCTCTTTAGTGGCTGCGTCCCCCTTGATGCAGAAGATGTTCTCGTCCGCATCACAGAGGTAAGCGAAAAGTGATTCCTTTTCTGTCTCCTCTTCATAGAAGAGGCCATAATAGGCATCATCAATGATCACAAGAAGCTTCTTCACTTTTGCACACTCTTTCAGTGCCTCTACAAGTGAAAGCACCTCGCGGTGGCTTGGAGAATAGCCTGTAGGGTTGTTAGGGAAGTTGAGAATGAGCCTTACACTGTCATTCCTGCATCCAAGGACTGCATCCTTTATTCCTGATACATTAAGCCCTCCGTCCCTGAAGAATGGGAATGTGACAATCTTTGCATTAACCAGGTCTGTGAAGATAAGGTCATAGTTATCCCAGAAGAGATCAGGACACACAACCTCATCCCCTTCTCCGATGAACATCATCGCACTGAGGCTGATTGTATGGGTCAGTCCTGCTGTCACCAGCGGGTCAGAAAATGCCTTGCCCCTGAGTGTTGGATTTTTCTCCATCATTTCTTTCTTCCAGAGCGCACGCAGCTCCTTGTCCCCTCCGCCAGGGGCATAGTTGAAGATCTGGCTTGGCTTATACCTGCCATCTGCAAATGATGCGTAGATATCACTAAGGTGCATTGGCTGGCCATTCTTTGTTGCAAGCCCAACCGTAGCATTGTAATTCTTTGCTTTTTCTCCGGCTTCTGCACTCTGTGCTACGATTCCCTTTGGAAAATACATCCTCTTTCCGGCATCAGAGAGCAGGGAATAGACAACCGTGCCCTTCAGGACATCATTCAATTCTTTAGCAAGTTCATTCATAAAATTTCCTCCCAAAGATTCCTTTCTCTTGAGGCAAAAATACAACAATGCTCAGAAAAGCTCAAGCTGTATATGATCCCCATCTTTTTTCTCCTCTCCATTTCCAAGCATGGAAATGAACTCTTCTTCACTGACAATCCTCACGCCAAGGCGCTCTGCCTCTGCCCTCTTGGATCCGCCACCCTTTCCCGCAAGAAGATGCGTGGTCCTGCTGCTTACGCTGGATACTGTCTTTCCCCCTCTCTTCTCCACTTCCTCCATTGCTTTTGAGCGTGGATTGAAATGTTCAAATGATCCGGTGACACACCATACAGTATCCTTGAAGATCTGATCATGCTCCTCACTCTTTTCATCTTCATCGCTCGATGCATGGATTCCGGCTTCCTTCAGTTTCTCAATTGTCTCTAAAAGCCTTTCATCCCTGAAGCTCTCAACTATGAGAGAAGCCATTACGGAACCTATGCCATCAACTTTTACAAGATCTTCTTCTCTTGCGCTCTTCAGCTTATCAAAACTGTTGAATCCAGCGGCAACCAGAAGCTCTGCGCTCTTTTTCCCAAGCTCTGGAATGCCGAGGGATGAAAGCACGACCTTGAACGGCTGTTTCCTTGATTCTTCCACGCCATCCCTGATTGCCTTTACTGTTTTTTCTCCAATGCCCTTCTGCCCTATAAGCGTTTCATATGGCGCAGTATAGATATCTTCAATCTTTTTAAGGAGCCCCGCCTCATAGAAAACCCTGATTGTCTTAGGCCCGAGGGACTCTATATCCATCTGTGTCCGCGAAGAGAAGAAAGAGAGCGTTCCGATCACCTGCTCCGGACATAGCGGATTCCTGCAGAAAAGATGAGCCCCTTCCCTTTCCAGGTGAGAGCCGCAGCATGGGCAGTGCATGTCTATCTTATATACAGTGTTGCCTTCCTCATTCTTTTCTATGACATCCTCAACCTGTGGAATCACATCACCCCTTTTCACTATTGAGACCGTATCCCCGATTGCAAGCTCGAGGGAATCTATGTATTCCTGGTTATGCAGTGTTGCCCTCCTTATGGTGGAGCCTCCGAGCGCAACCGGCTCAAGTTCTGCAACCGGTGTGATCCGTCCAGTCCTTCCGACCTGTACAGTAACGCCAAGAAGCCTGCTTACTGCCTGGGGAGATTCAAATTTATATGCAATTGCCCAGCGTGGATGATGCTCAGTGTAGCCAAGCTTCTCTCTCTGGGCTATTTCATTCACCTTGAATACAAGGCCATCTATCTCATACTTGAGACTGCTTCTCTCCTCTGTCTTATAGTCTATGTAGTCCTGCATGTCAGAAAAGGAATAGGCCAGGCCGGCCAGGCCTGCATCGCTGAGCATCCTCTCACTTTTCTCCCTGCTCTCAGAAAAAACGGCGATATGGTCATTTGTCCTGAAACCGAGTTTCTTAAGGTATGAGAGTATTTCCAGATGGCTTCTGGGGGATGAATCCCCGTCAGGCCAGAATCCCTCATAGCAGAAGATATCCAAAGGCACCATGGCTGCCTCTGAGCTTTTCTGCCTTCTTACGGTTCCGGCCGCCAGGTTCCTTGCATTCGCGGCTTTCTTATCATCATCAAGCTCATTGTTGACTTTCTCGAATGTCGCTTTTGAAAGGTATACCTCTCCCCTTACTGCGATATCTATCTCCTCACTAAGGCGCAGGGGAACAGAAGATATTGTCCTGATGTTTGGAGTCACATCATTTCCAACCTCACCGTTACCCCTTGTAACGCCCCTTACAAGCACTCCTTTCTCATAATAGAGGACCATGGATATGCCATCTATCTTCTCCTCTGATACGAAACTCAGTGTGCTCTGCTGCCTGTTTATGGTCTTCATCATGTATGAGATGACTTCATCCCTGCTGTATGCCTTATCCAGGGAGAGAACCGGGATTGTATGGCGGAATTCCGGAAAATCATTTGTCAGGTCAGAACCAACTCTCTGAGTTGGAGATTCGGGAAGAATATATTCCGGATGTTCTTCTTCGGCTTTTTTCAGCTCATCAAAGAGCCTGTCATATTCCATATCGCTTACAAGCGGATTTGAATCCACATAATATGCTTTTGCGTACTCGTTCAGCCTTTTCACGAGCTCTTCAATACGGTTTTTAGTGTCCATAGCGATAATATAGCATATGAGAAATTTCCAAATCTATGAAAAGGAGATTTCTTTCCTCCATTAATTGAGAAATAGAGCACCATGTGCTATCTTTTTCTTATGGCAGAAAAAACAAATGTTCCCAGGCTCAACATGCGCCACGGCATAGTCCTGACAAGCAGATATGCAGGTAAGAAAATCAAGGATATCAGGCTGCCAGAGCTTGATCAGAAATATTTCATCCTTACCCCGGATGCCCTGGAAGGAGAGAACACGCTTGACTTCGCCGGATCTGTCATGCCGGTCATGGCAAAAGATGAGATCCTGTACGAAGAAGAGCCAATACTTGCAGTAATCGCTCCTGATTTTGAAAGCGCAGAGATTGTCCGCCGGGCAATTGAAGTGATCCCAGGAGATGATATCACACTGGATAATGACGGCATATACCAGGAAGAATACGGCTGGGGAAACATCGAAGACTTCCGCCTTGGCTGGAAGGAAGTCATAAAGAAAGAAGTGCCTGTGGAAAAAGAGGAAGAAAGCAGCAAGGGAGATGACAGTACAGCCCAGGCTGAAGGGAAACAGGAAGAAAGCACAGCAGAAGAGAAGAAGGAAGAGAGTGAGACGATTGAGCAGGTGATCATGCATGAGTACAGGAAGATTGAGAGCACCTACTCCATGGATCCTGTGAAATATGAAAGCGTCACCTATTTCCTCTCAACATGCTGGCAGGAAGGTGCCGTGCTGCATGTCATGGTTCCGACAGCATATCCGGAATTCATCAGGGATACCGTTTCCAGGGTAACCGGATATGATAAGAAACGCATACTTATCCATGTTGTCCCCTACTATGATATCTGTGATGAGTACCTGATATATCCTGCGGTAATCACTGCGATTGCAGCCAGCGCTGCCCTCAAGCTCAAATGCCCTGTGGAACTGAAAGCAAGAACGGTGAACAGGAGAGGAGCGGTCAGGACAAAAAGGATCACATACCTTTCAAATGAATACAAGATCCTGGCAGAAGAAGTAGTCCATACAGTGGATGTCGGATCATACCTGATGCTTGAAAGGGAGCTTGAGAGGGAAGCGATGACAGGAATAATCCCTTCATACAACCTCCAGGCATTCAAGGGAACAGTGAAAGTTGAGAAAACCTTCAGCTTCCCCTCTTTCCTTTTCCTCTCACTTGGATACTCGGAGGCGGTTGCTTCTACAGAGTACCACAGCAACATAATCGCAGAAGAGCTTGGAATGAATCCATATGAATTCAGGCTCTATGCATATAAGGATAAGAGGAAGTTCACAGACTATCTGCCTGCCATAGGCATGCAGGATATAAAGAAACTGCTGACAGATACAGCCATGAAATCCTCATACAGCAGGAAATGGAGTTCAAATGACCTCAGGTCAAGCGATTCCTCATTCCTCGGATACACAAAGGGCATTGGCATTGCATCTGCCATAGGCATTGCAGGATTCTCAACCACATTCTCATCCCAGCATGAATACCAGGGTAAGATAACCTATACGCAGAGGGGAGCCATTGTGGTGGACATATCCGCATACAGCCGTGGAACCACACAGAATTTCTGGAAGAAGATCATAACAGATGAACTGGGACTCGAAAGCGAGGACTCCGTACTCTTCTCAAGCCCTGAGCACAATAACATAGACTCTGGCCCGAAAACGCTCTCCAGATTCATTTCATCAGTCTCAAAACAGCTCAAATCGAGTGCAAGGAAACTGAACGGAATGAAAGATACGGAAAAGCTGCCAATCTCCATCACGTTCGATGCAGAGGATAAATTCTTCCCCTGCGAATTCGATGAATCAGGTTTTGGAGCAATGGCCATTGAGGTTACCCTCGCCGACTCCTCATTCATTCCGGAGGTCAAGGAAGTCTGGGCATCATATTCTGTCGGGGATGTTGCGAACCTGGAAATACTGGTGAACTCCATAAAGGTTCTCATCATAAGGACGCTGAAGGAAAACGGGATGGCAGTAAGCAGCAGCACGAGAGTCAACATCAGTGTAAGCAAGAGCGAAGGAGAGAGCATCGCAGCCGTAGTCTCCCTCACAAGAGGGCTTGTAATGAGCGCTCTCACTTCTGCCCTGGAGCAGGCAATCGGAGAGAAGGTGATCCTTCCGGTAAGGCCAAAGGAGATATATGAATTAAGGGGGAAAAGGGAATGAAAATAGACTGCACAATAGATGGAAAGAGGCTCTCTCTGTCCCTCAATTCAAACAAGCCTCTCTCCCTTATACTCGCAGAGGATATACAGAATCAGAGCATCAGTCCCCACTGCGAAGGGAAAATGTGCGGACTCTGCGTAGTCCTTATGGATGGGAAAGCCGTACTGAGCTGCCTTGTCCCAGCTTTTGAGATAAGGGAAAAGACAATCATCACATACGAGGGATATGCAAAGACTAAAAATGCAAAAGACATAGAGAAGGCATATGAGCTGACACATATTAAGCCATGCCCGCACTGCTATAAGGCAAGAACACTCCTGATTGAGAGCCTCCTTTCAGGTTCTATGACAGCAAGGGAGGATGTGGCAAGGGAAATGAACGGGCTCAGATGCTCATGCCTCGATCTGAACGATACGGTGAAGGTTGTGCAGGCTGCCAATGAAATAAGGAGGAAACGCCATGCTAGAAGGGCTTAGGTCGCCTAACATACATACCCCGGCAAACCTCAGTGAGTTCTCATCAATCATCCAGCACTACCCTATGGCAACATACTGGGCAGGCGGCACATATATTATGAGCCGGAAGGATTTCTATCCGAGCAGCACTGCAAATGATGAAATAGTGTATCTTGGAAGCATTGAGGAACTCCACCGCTTCCAGAGGAATGACCGGATCGCGGAGTTCGGATCAATGGTGAATCTCTATGAGCTTATCGCTACAGGCAGGTCGATCCTCCCAAAAGCCTTAATTGATACGATACAGGGCATCGGAGGCAAGGCTGCAACATGCAGGATAAGCATCGGAGGAAGCCTTGCCACCACCGATTTCAGGTCTTCCCTGCCAGGAACGCTGAGCCTTTTTGATGCATCATGCGAAGTGAAGTACATGAAGAAAAAGAGGATGCATTCAAAATGGTTTGCACTCCTCTCCATCTATGATAAATCCGGACGCCTCAACCTTCCGGAGATGGCCCTTATTTCCAGGGTGAGGATCAACCTCCTGCCTAAGAATTACCAGAAATTCCTGAGCCAGGGATCGTTCCTTTTTGAAAGCAGCGATGCAGTTTCCATAGCAGTTGCAGGAAACCCTGAGAATGACAACTTCAATGACGCAAAGATTGCCATAACGTTCCCTAATCTCGGATTTATTGCAAATCATGACCTGGACAACATATTCTCAAGTGCCCGATTTCCCCTTGAGAAAAGCGAAAGCAGCAGCATAGAAGATGCTATCATAGAGATGTGCCAGAGCTCATTTCCAGCATTGTCAGATCTCCAGGTGACCAGGACAAGGGGCATGATAAAGGAGATAATGAACGATCTTAATATCAGGGCACTCACATACACCAGCCAAGAGGTATAATCAAAGCAATGAGTAAATTCGTACATTTACATAACCATACTGACTTTTCGCTGCTTGACGGGGCAGCTTCAATCTCAGCTTATGTGAAAAAAGCAAAAGCATGCGGCATGGACAGCCTTGCCATCACGGACCATGGCAATATGTTCGGAGCAATATATTTCTATAACGAGTGCCGAAAAAACGGAATAAAGCCGATCATCGGATGCGAATTCTATGTGAATCCGAAAAACAGGAGGGCAAAGAGTACGGACAGCGGAAGCAAGTACTACCATCTGATACTCCTTGCGATGACGGATAAAGGCTACCATAACCTGATGGAACTTAATGCAATCGCATATAAGGAAGGCTACTATTCCAAGCCAAGGATCGATGATGAGGTTCTACAGGCACACAGTGAGGACCTGATCTGCACCTCAGCATGCCTTGCCGGTGAGATAATCCAGATACTCCTTTCCCCGCAGCAGCGCGGCATCCCTTTTTCAAAACCTTTTGAGGATCAGGAGAAAAAGAACTATGAGCTGGCAAAAGAGAGGGTTGCCTGGTTCAAGAAGGTATTCCCCGACAGGTATTACATAGAGCTTCAGGACCATGAGCTTGCAGAGCAGAAATACACCAATCCGATCCTCGTGAAGCTTGCAAGGGAAATGGATGTTCCGCTTATCTGCACAAATGATATCCATTACATAGAAAAGGAGGATGCCAACGCACATGACACCCTGCTCTGCATCGGAACAAACTCCAAGAAGAATGATGAGAACAGGATGCGCTTTTCAAACTCAGAGTTCTATTTCAAGACCCCGGAGGAGATGGAAAACCTCTTTTCATGGGTTCCTGAGGCAGTTGAGAACACAGGAAAGCTTGCAGACAGGATCAACATAGAAATAAACTTTCCCGGCCCTATCCTTCCAAAATGCGATATTCCAGAGCCGTTCTCAAGCGAAGCCGAATATCTTGTATACCTGGCAAACGAGGGGCTTAAGAAGAGGTACGGAACCGTTACACGCCTTCTCCAGTCAAGGCTTGACTATGAGCTTTCCGTCATTATCAAGATGGATTTCCCCGGCTACTTCCTCATTGTCCGCGACTATATCGCATGGGCAAAGGCCCATGATATCCCGGTAGGCCCCGGAAGAGGATCGGGAGCAGGAAGCCTCGTTGCATACGCAATCACGATAACTGATGTCGAGCCCATGAAATACTCGCTCCTGTTTGAGAGGTTCCTGAACATAGAAAGGATCAGCATGCCGGATTTCGACATTGACTTCTGCTTCGAAAGGCGCGGCGAAGTCATCGATTACGTTACAGAACATTATGGGAAGGACCGTGTTGGACAGATCGTCACATTCGGAACACTCAAGGCCAAGCAGGTTGTAAAGGATGTTGCCCGCGTACTTGATATCCCATATGATGAGTCGAACAAGATCTGTTCCCTGATTCCGGAAGATCCGAAAATGACGGTCGCAAAGGCACTTGAAACGGAAGAAAGGCTCAGGGATTACCAGAAGCGCGGCGGAGTGTATCAGGAGCTTTTTGAGACTGCAAAGAAGCTTGAAGGGCTCCACAGGCACTCAAGCCTGCATGCAGCCGGTGTCGTTATAGGACGTGAAAACCTTGAGAAATACGTTCCCCTTTTCTGCCCTGATAAGGCTTCCGGTGCGATTGCCACGCAGTACACAAAGAGCCATATAGAGGACTGCGGGCTTGTTAAGATGGACTTTTTAGGCCTGAAGACGCTCACGCTCATCAAGCATGCCGTAGACCTTGTAAGGATGAAGAAGCCTGATTTCGACATCAACAAGATCGATGAAGAGGACAAAAAGACATTTGACATGCTCTGTGATGGAGACAGCTCCTGCGTATTCCAGTTTGAAAGCCCTGGAATGAGAAGGATTCTGAAGAAGGCAAAGCCATCCACAATAGAAGACCTGGTTGCCCTGAACGCATTATACAGGCCAGGCCCGATGCAGTTCATTGACCAGTACATAGACAGCAAGAATGGCGTGATCCCTATAAAATACCCGGATCCAAGCCTGGAGGGTGTCCTGAAGAACACATACGGGGTTATCGTATACCAGGAGCAGGTTATGCAGGTTGCCCAGATCATTGCAGGATATTCACTTGGACAAGCAGATATCCTGAGGCGAATCATGGGCAAGAAAGAGGCGGAAAAGCTTGCAGGTGAACTTGTCAAGTTCCGTGAAGGGGCAGTCAAGAGAGGATACACTGCAGAGCATGCAGAAGAGATTTTCCATATCCTTGAGCCTTTTGCAGGATATGGCTTCAACAAGAGCCATGCCGTTGCCTATTCAATCGTTGCATACCAGACAGCATTCCTGAAGGCAAACTACCCTGCCGAATTCCTGGCTGCAAACCTTACAAATGAAAAGAGCAACCCGGTAAAATTCAAGGAGTACCTGAATCTTGCACCGCAGATGGGCATAAAGATCCTTCCTCCTTCCATCAACAAGTCCCTGAAGGATTTTGGAGTATCAGGGAAGGATATTGTCTACGGCCTTTCCGGAGTCAGGAACGTCGGGGATGCCGTTTGCGACATGATAGTGAAAGAAAGGGATGCAAACGGGCCATATAAGGATTTCATCAACTTCATAACACGCCTTCCGGAGCTTCCATCCTCAAGGCTCTGTGAATCACTGATCAAAGCCGGATGCTTTGACGAGCTTGGAGCAAACAGGGCAACACTGATGGCAAACCTGGAAGATGCGCTTGCATACGGAAAGTCCACAAGGGATATGACAGCAGGCGGGCAGATGTCGCTCTTTGGAGATGATGATGAGGTTATGAATGAGTTTAAGATGAGGACGGCAGATGACTGGAGCAAGGATGAAAAGCTCAAGATAGAGAAAGAAATGCTTGGATTCTACATCTCAGGCCATCCTCTGGACACCTATGACGAGAAGATCAGGGAGTGCGTGAGGGTACGCCTGGATTATCCGGAGGATATTCCGCTGCAGAGGACGGAGGCCCTGATCGCACTTGTAATCGGCAAGAAGGTCATAAAGACAAAGGACGAGAAGAAAATGGCTGCCTACACACTCCAGACAAAGGAAGGGGAAGTGGAGGCTGTAGCATTTCCAAAGACATTTGAGAAAATTGAGAACATGGTGGAGGAAAACAATGTCTATGGTTTCAAGGGCAGGTTCTCCAGCCGTGGGGACGGACTGAGCTACAGCATTGATGATGTGATGAATCCGGAGAGCCTCATGCCAGAAAACATTACAAGGATCGCCATAACGCTCAGAAGGTCAAAGATTCTTGAGGAAGGCTGCATAGCAGATCTCAAGAGAAGCCTCGAAGCCTATAAGGGAGATATTCCTGTATCGCTGGAGATTCCTGAGGAAAAGATCGGGCTGAAGCTCAATTACGACATGTATATTGACTACAGCCAGAATGGCATGAAGGAGCTTAAGGAGCTTCCGGTTGTCGAAAGCGTAAGAGTTTATTAACTTTTTAGGGACGGAGAAAAATATGGCAACAATCGCACTTTTCATAGCCAGGCTGCTGAATATATATTCATTCGTGATATGGATCAGGATTCTTATGAGCTGGGTCAATCCATGGCCACAGCCGGGAAGCATCACATACTATATGTCCATTCTGGTTGATCCATACCTAAATCTCTTCAGATCCAGGAACTTCAGGGTCGGCATGCTCGACTTCTCCCCTGTCATAGGAATAGGGCTGCTCTCTGTAGTGCAGTCAATCTTCCAGATATACGGAATCTATGGAAGGATGACGCTCTCGCTGATCGTCTGCCTCTTCATCCAGGCATTCTGGAGCTACGGCCTTTCAATATTCTTCACTTTCGGCTTCATACTGCTAGTCATGAAAACCATTGCCTCCTTTACCCCTAACTCTGCATTTGGCATGGCTATGGGAAGGGTTTCCGGTTTCACAGAGCCGTTAACAGACTGGATACGCCGTACATTTTTCAGATCCAGGTTCGCAAAAGAGAGTACCGTAAGCTTGATATCACTGCTTATTTTCGCCGTGCTGTATTTCGTATGCCGCTATTGTTTCGGCCTTCTTTACAGCCTTGCACTGAGGATACCTTTCTGATGGATTTAAGGGATGAAAAGATAATCAGGATTCCACGCCTTGGAAAAGCCGCGGAAAAGGATTTTTCATCCCTTGGCATCTCAACTTTCTATGACCTGGCATCATTCCTTCCCCGCGCCTATGAGGACAGGAGAACAGAAAAAAGGCTCAGGGATGCCAGCCCAGATGACAATACCATCTACTGCAGGATCTATATCCTGAAGAAAGACTATATACCTACACGGAAGGGAAGAACGCTCAAGATCACTGCAGAAGATGAGAATGGTGACAGGGTTGACCTGTACTGCTTCAACCGTGACTTCCTTGACAAGACACTTCAGATCGGAAGGGAATATTACATAAGCGCAAGCAATATAAGCAGGAACAGAGGCCTGTATATGGCAGCCTCCTTCGAGATAAAGAAAAGCAGGAAGGAACTCAAGCTTGGAGAGATACTGCCGCTCTACCCTCTCAGCGGAAACCTTAAGGAGAATACTGTACGCTATGCAGTTGACTATGCACTGCTTAAGCTCTCACCGATGGAAGATGAGCTTGAGAAAAGCATGTATGACCGGCTTGACCTGATTCACCACAGTGCTGCCTATTTCCTTATCCACCATCCAAACAGCATGGAGGATGTTGAGAGGGCAAGGCGCACGCTTGCCTTTACGGAGCTTTTCTACCAGGGGCTCAGGAGTGCAAGGGAAAAAGACTATGGAAGCAATGAGGATGTGAAGAGCAGTGTCTCCCCTCTTGAGAAGCGCCTGATTGCATCCCTTCCATTTTCACTGACAGATGATCAGGTCAGGGCCCTTGACGATATAAGGAAAGACCTTGATAGGAAGAGTCCGATGAGCCGGCTGGTTGAAGGGGATGTGGGATCCGGAAAGACACTCGTTGCCTGGATAAGTGCCCTGCATGAGATTTCAAAGGGCGCACAGGTGGCATTCATGGCACCAACTGAGCTTCTTGCAAAACAGCACGCGGAAAACGCGGCAAGGCTGCTTGAGCCTCTTGGCATAAGGCTGTGCTACCTGACAGGATCCATCAAGGCAAAAGGAAGATCACTTCTGCTTGATGCGCTTAAAAGGGGGGATGTTGATCTTGCAATCGGAACCCACGCACTTTTTACTGAGGATGTGGTGTTCAGGAACCTGACACTTGTAATAATCGATGAGCAGCACAGGTTCGGAGTTGAGCAGAGAAAGGCACTTACTGCAAAAGCAAAAAGGCCAAATGTGCTGAGCATGACAGCCACCCCTATTCCACGAAGCCTTGCCCTGACATTCTATTCAGACCTCGATCTTTCCCAGATAGTCACAAAGCCACAGGGAAGGAAGCCTGTAACGACATACCTTGTCAGGGAAACCAAGAGAGATGATATGTTCCGCTCAATTGAGGTCGAGTTTAAAAGGGGGCATAAGGCTTATTTTGTCTATCCCAGGATTGAAGAAGATGATGAGGGGTCAATAAAAGCGGTTGAGAAGATGTATCAGGAGCTGAAGGAAATATATCCTGAATATAAGTCTGCCATGGTGCATTCAAGGCTGAAAGATGAAGAGAAGATCGGGATACTGAACCGTTTCAGGGATGGCGAATACCAGTATCTTGTGGCTACAAGCGTGATAGAAGTCGGAATAGACATACCGGATGCAACCTGCATCGTGATTGAGCATGCGGACAGGTTCGGGCTCTCGCAGCTCCATCAGCTCAGGGGAAGGGTTGGCAGATCGGATCTTCCATCGTACTGCTTCCTGGTTTTCCCAGACAGCATCACGGATGATGCAAAAGAGAGGCTGAGGGTTATGAAGAGCACAACAGACGGTTTCAAGATTGCAGAGAAGGACCTTGAGATCAGGGGACCTGGGGATATAACGGGACTGAGGCAGTCCGGATACCTGAAGATGCGTTTTGCATCGCTAAGCCGGGATACTGACCTTGTTGAGATGGCAAAGAAGGAAGCTGAGAGGATCGCAGAGAAGGACAAGGGCCTCATAGAAGCTGAACATGCAGTCCTGAGAAAGTATCTTGAAATATATGCAAACTAGGCAAACTGCCTATTTTCCACTTCCACCTATTTCACTTTTTCCATTATTTAATATACTTTTATGTTATGCGGATTACAGGCGGGAAATACGTAAGAAGGAATGTAGAGTGTCCAAAGGGTGTCATACGCCCTGCAATGGACAGGATGAGGGAATCCCTTTTTGCACACCTTGGACCTCTGGACGGGGAAAGCTTCCTTGACCTCTTTTCAGGAAGCGGATGCGTTGCGATAGAGGCGGCAAGCAGAGGGGCAGAACCAATCCATCTGGTGGAGATGGACAGGATAAAGAAAGCCACGATAGAAAAGAACCTGTCTTTTGTAAAAGAGGATAAGAAACTCTTCATGATGGATGTGAACCGCTTCATTGAGATAGCACCACAGAAATATTCAATGATATACGCAGATCCTCCATTCAACATGGAAAAGAAGGTCGAGCTTGCAAAGAAAATAGCAGAAAGGCATCTGCTGAAGGAAGGCGGGCTTTTCATGATCCACTACCCTGAAGAGGAAAAAGGATTATGGGAAGAAATTGATGGATGGACATTTGTGGAAGAGAGAAAATACGGAAGGTCCATTGTAAGGATTTATAGGGCGGATGAGGAATAGATATGGAAATTACAGAAAACAACATAGCATTTGAGACTGTAAAAGTCCGGGCTGCAGATTCAGACAGGTTCTATGATGCAACAATACCTTTCTTCTTCACAATCTCGCAGGAGGTTGCGGGAGAACATGCAACAGAACTTGGAGTCGGGATCAAGGAACTGACTGCAAAAGACATGAAGACATGGGTTATCGTAAGGACGAAGATGAACTTTTCCCGCATTCCGAAGTGGAGGGAAAACCTGACTTTTGAAACATTTCCCCAGCAGGGTTTCAGGCTGTTCTGTCCACGTGTTGTAAAGGCAAAGGATGAAAACGGAGAGGAAATTATGAGCGCCATGACACACTGGGTGTTCATGGATCTGCTGAAGAAAAGGCCGCTTCCCCCGAAAATGATAACAGACAGCATGAAAGTCGTTGGCGGCGACATCGCACTCAATCCGGATATCGGGAAGATAAGGAAGTACGAAGAAGAGGAGAAAACAGAAATCCTTGCTGAGATAACCAGGATACCATCCTATTACGACATTGACTACAACAGGCATGTAAACAATGTGGTGTATGTGCGCTGGATGTGTGAAGCCATTGCTGATGAAATCACAATGGATTACAGGATAGAAGAGTTTGACATGCAGTGGGAAAGCCAGACCTTTGAGGGTGAGGAAGTGAAAATAGAAACTGCAGTCACAAGCAGGGATGAAAATAGAGTGAAGCTCTGCCACAGAGTCACCAAAGTCCTGGATGGAAAGATCGCAGCAGAGGCAAATTCCACCTGGCTCAGGAAATGATCAGTAATGGGGAGGACGGCGGTTTGGCCTATCAAGCCCTGTCTCCTCCTCTAGGTCCACCACCTTCTTCTCAAGCGCTTCTATCTGCGCTTTCATTTTAGTTATAAGCCTGTCCTGAGCGATGATGACTTCATTGAGCTCATCACATTTGACTTCCAGATAGCTTATTTTGATTTCAAGCCTTTCAAGATCTTCATTCATATTATGGATTATCCTGCAAATTATTTAATTTGGCAACAAAGCGCAACAAATTTGCAAATGCACATTTTCTCTGCTATCCTATCTGAAAGGAGATGAAATCATGAAAGGAGAACGGGTTGCACAGCTGGAATTGCTTTTGAGAAGCCATCCTGAAGGACTGAGAAGGGCAGAAATCGCGAGACGCCTTGGCGTGCACCGTTCCACCATCTCACGCTACGTGGAGGACCTTGCTGAAAAGATTGACATATATGAAGAGAACAGCCTGATCAAGATAAAGGCAAAGGAAGATGACGGAGCTGAGGCTTTAAGCGTATATGAATCCCTTGCATTCAACATGTCTGCAGAGCTCCTTGCCTCCAACATTGAAGTGCAGAACCCGCACCTGGCATCAGGGCTGAGGAAGATTGCCATGAACATGCAGAGCTATGCCCCAAAAGTCAGCGCAAACATTTTCGCCCTTGCTGATAAGATAGATGAGGGGCTGAAAAGCAACATGGGGCAGTCCATGCACTTCAACAAGATCCTCGAAGTCCTGATAGACTGCTGGATAAGCGGACGCATTGCCAGGATAACCAGCGCAGGAGAAGAGATTGAGATAGCCCCCTATTTCATTGGCTTCAAGGATGAGAAGGAAGGAAGGAAACCGATTACTGTCACAGGCAGGCTCAGGCATACCCAGGATGTAGTGACAATAGACATCGCAGGCATTACAGATGCCATGATGCTGGATGAGACATATACAATACCGGACAACCTGAAGCCGTTCAAGAAAGGAGAAGAGCATGTCAGCTATGATGCCATAGACATGATTCCCCTGACTCTCAGGCTCAAGGAGAAGTCCGCTTTAAACAGTTTTTCCACGATAATCCATGGCACTCCAGAACTGAGCAAGAATGAAAAAGGCGAACTTATTGCTACTTTTGAGGCAGAAAACTCTATTGAGTTAATGCTGCGCATCATACAAAGCGGAACAAGCGTGGAAATAATGGCACCTGAAAGCTATAAGCAAAAGCTTGTAAACTACCTGGAAAGCATCCTGGACATCTACCGCCATTAGCAGGCAGTACATGCTAAATAATTGTATAATAAGAAAAAAGTGAAGAATTTTAAATATTTTATTTGTATAATATTTGGAATGCTGTTATTCTAAGTATGTGGATTCATATGGGCCACACCCCCTTTGCTGAGCTACCCGAATTTATTTTTAGGTAGCTCGTTTACTAAATGCGGTGTGGCACTTTTTTTGCTATCTTGCCATCAATTCTTCTATCTCCTCAGCATCCGGCATGACTTTCATAGCCCCCTTACGTGTTGTAATTATGGTTGCAGCTGCATTTGCCCTCCTTAAGGCACGGCGGGCATCCTCCCCTTTTGGAAGGCGGAGGGAATTATCGAGTACAGAGAGGAGGAATGTCCCGTAGAACGTGTCCCCTGCCCCGGTCTTCTCTACTGGCTTTATATCCAGGAATGTCGGCTCCATTATAACCTCATCACGTGTTATGAGCGCACTTCCATCCTTTCCGAGGGTAAGCGCAATTCCTTCAAGGCCTGCATACTCTGAGAGGATATCTTTTGCAGCCTCCACATAGTCACTCCTGCCAAGAAGCCATTCAATCTCATTGTCAGCAATCTTCAAAAGAGTTGAATTGCTGATGCCCCACATCACTTCATTTCTTGCATCATCCTCACTTTTCCATAAAAACTGCCTGTAATTCGGGTCAAATGAGATGAACTTGCCCATCCTCCCTGCCTCTTCTATGAAATAGTGCGTTGCACTCCTAGATGGTTCACTGCTTAATGATACAGAGCCAAAATGCACAATCCTGCTTTCCTCCACTGCTTTCAGGTCTATATCATTTTGAGAGAGCATTACATCTGCTGTCCTGTCCCTGTAGAAAGAGAAATCCCTCTCCCCTCCTGCCATGGTCTGGACAAAAGCAAGCGTTGTGAGGCTCTCTTCAGTCACTGCCATGAATGAAGTGTCTATACCTGCCCATTCAAGGGCATCAAGGAGAATCCTTCCAAATCCGTCATTCCCCACTTTGGCTATAAGGGCAGTTCTCTTTCCCCATTTTGCAAGGGCTGCCAGGCAGTTGGCCGGAGCTCCTCCGGGATTTGCCTCAAAAACCTTATTTCCCTGTCCGCTTACCCCGTTCTCCGTAAAGTCTATCAGTATCTCACCAAGTGCCAAAACATCTATCATAAGCGCTCCTTTAGAATATTCTACTTCCCCTCAAAGAATGGAAGCAACAAAAAATGGAGGGCATATTGCCCTCCGTTAATCCTACCTATGGATCTGTTAAAGGATTTCTCCCATAACCTCACCACACTTCTGGTAGAATGCAAGACGCTCCTTAGCATCCTCTGCAGCCTTTGCAAAGAGCTCATCAGCATGCTGTGGGTTTGTCTTGTAAAGTGATGAGTAGCGGACCTCACCCTTGATGAATGTCTCATAATCTGCTGTTGCCGGCTTGGTTTCCCAAGTGAACTTCTTGCCCTCTTCTCCGTTAGGATTGAAGCGGTACAGCGGCCAGTATCCAGCCTCAACAGCCTTCTTGGCCTCAACCTGAGAGTATCTCATGTTGATTCCATGGTTGATACATGGAGCATAGCAGAATACGATTGATGGTCCCTTGTAAGCTACTGCTTCCTGCAGGCACTTCTGAGCCTGCTGCCTGTTATATCCAAGAGCACAGGATGCTACATATACGTGGCCATAGCTCATGCACATGAAGCCCATGTTCTTCTTGCCAACCTGCTTACCTGCGTTAGCAAACTTAGCAACAGCAGCAAGAGGTGTTGACTTGGAAGCCTGTCCACCTGTGTTGGAGTAAACTTCTGTATCGAGTACGAGAATAGTTACGTTCTTTCCAGAAGCAACAACATGGTCTACGCCACCGTATCCGATATCGTAAGCCCATCCGTCTCCTCCGATGATGAGAACATCCTTGTCTGAGAAGTAATCCTGAAGCTCAACGATCTTTGCAAGAGCTGCCTTGTTTGCATCTGTTGCCTTCTCTTCTGCAAGTACCTTCTGCACTTCCTTCTGAGCTGTAATGGATGCTTCAGTGTCATCATCCCAGAGGCTGATGCACTTCTCAATAGCACTCTTGAGTGCATCTGAGCATCCTGCTGCAAAGAGCTCGTCAATCTTGAGCCTGAGGAGGTTCCTGTTGCTGTCTATGGCAAGGCGCATTCCAAGGCCGTATTCAGCGTTGTCCTCAAACAGTGAGTTGCCCCATGCTGGTCCTCTTCCGTCAGCCCTCTTTGTATATGGGATGGTCGGGAATGTTCCAGAATAGATTGAAGAACATCCAGTTGCGTTAGCAATAACTGCCCTCTCTCCGCAGATCTGGCTGAGCATCTTGACATATGGAGTCTCTCCACATCCTGCACATGCTCCGCTGAATTCAAAGAGTGGCTGCTTGAACTGAAGGCCCTTAACTGTGCTCATATTGAGTCCGTCAAGGTTATCGTATGTGAGAGCCTCGAAGAATTCAGAGTTTACAGTCTCTCCAGCTTCCCTTTCCACTGTGATTGGGCTGAATGAGAGAGCCTTCTCCTTTGCAGGACAAGCTTCAATACATACTCCGCATCCCTGGCAGTCTTCTGGATATACCTGGATCTTGAACTGGAGATCCTTATCGTTCTTTGTATTGCTCTTGATTGTCTTGAATGTTGCTGGTGCCTTCTCAAGGTCTGCAGGAAGAATCTGCTTTGCCCTGATTGCTGCGTGTGGACATGACTGTACGCACTGGTTGCACTGGATACACTTTGAGCTGTCCCAGTGAGGTACGAATGCAGCAACTCCCCTCTTCTCAAGCTTTGCAGTTCCGGTTGGAAGTGTTCCATCGAAAGACATTGCAGAAACTGGAATGTTGTTTCCTTCCATGTGCATGATAGGCTCGATGATATTCTTTGTGAATTCATCTGCGTCATCGCTGATGAGTCTCTTTGGCTCATAGCTCTTTGTAATCTTCTCTGGAACCTTTACTTCTACGAGAGCCTCAGATGCTCCATCAATAGCTGCAAAGTTCTTGTTTACGACTTCCTCACCCTTCTTGAGGAATGTCTTCTTTACATACTTCTTGATCAGGTCGATAGCTTCCTGCTCTGGAAGGATTGCGCTGATCTTGAAGAATGCAGCCTGCATGACAGTATTGATCTTTGTGCCAAGTCCTGCCTTCTCAGAAATCTCAAGAGCGTTGATGTTGTAGAAACGGATCTTCTTGTTGATGATCTGTTCCTGCATCTTCCTTGTAAGGTGCTCGAATACCTCATCTGAAGGAATCTGGCTGTTCAGGAGGAATACTCCGCCTGGCTTGAGAGCAGAGAGCATGTCATAGCGGCCAATGTAAGCTGGGTTATGGCAGGCAACAAAGTCTGCATGGTCGATGAGCCATGGCATGTTCAGGTTTCCTTCTCCGAATCTCAGGTGGGAAACAGTGATGCCACCACTCTTCTTTGAATCATAAGCAAAGTATGCCTGTGCGTTCTGGTTTGTATTGTCTCCGATGATCTTGATGGAGTTCTTGTTAGCTCCAACAGTTCCGTCAGAACCAAGTCCCCAGAACATGCATGATACAACACCCTTAGGTGTAACGTCGATTGGATCACCGACTGGAATGCTTCTTCCTGTCACATCATCGTTGATTCCAACTGTGAAGTTGTGGTGTGCGTCCTTTGATGCGAGGAAATTGTAGACTGCGAGTGCATGGGTTGGTGTGAAGTCCTTGGAAGAGAGGCCATAGCGTCCGCCAATTACCTTGATGCCTGTCCTGTGCTCAAGATCAAGAGCTGCGACAACATCCAGATAGAGAGGCTCACCAGGAGCACCTGGTTCCTTTGTCCTGTCAAGAACTGCAATGCGCTCTACGCTCTTTGGAAGTGCGTCTACGAAATGCTTTGCGCTGAACGGCCTGTAAAGCCTTACCTTGAGAAGACCAACCTTGCCGCCCTTCTTGTTGTTATAATCAACTACCCATTCGAATGTGTCTGCAGCGCTTCCCATTACGATGACTACGTCAGTTGCATTAGGATCACCGACATAATCAAAGAGGTGGTACTGCCTTCCTGTGATAGTTGCTACCTTATCCATGTACTTCTGTACGATCTCAGGTACTGCGTCATAGTACTTGTTGACTGTTTCCCTTCCCTGGAAGTAAACGTCTTCGTTCTGTGCTGCAACCTTTGTCTTTGGATGCTCTGGCCTCTGAGCCCTTGCCCTGAAGCGTTCAATATACTTCTCATCTACGAGAGTGCGGATATCATCATAGCTGATCTCCTCAACTTTCTGGATCTCATGGCTTGTCCTGAATCCATCGAAGAAGTTAAGGAATGGAACCTGTGCCTCAAGTGTTGAGAGATGTGCAACAAGTGCGATATCCATTGTTTCCTGAATTGAGGAAGCACATGTCCTTGCAAATCCTGTGTTCCTGCATGCCATAACATCTGAGTGATCTCCGAAGATGGATAGGGACTGTGCTGCAAGGCTTCTTGCGGAAACATGGAAAACTGTAGGGATCATCTCACCTGCAATCTTGTACATGTTAGGGATCATGAGCAATAGACCCTGGCTAGCTGTGAATGTCGTTGTAAGAGCACCAGCTGCGAGTGATCCATGGACAGCACCGGCGGCTCCAGCCTCTGACTGCATCTCCATGATGTCTACTTTCTTGCCCCAAAGGTTCTCCCTGCCTGTGGAGGACCACTGCTCTGCATACTCACCCATTGGTGAGGATGGTGTAATTGGGTAAATTGCGGCTACTTCGCTGAATGCATACGCAATATGCGCAGCAGCGGTGTTGCCGTCGATTGTAACCATTTTCTTGTCTGCCATTTTTAGTTACGCTCCAAAATAAATATGTTGTCACGGCACAAAGGCCGAATAGATGTCACCTTTAAGAATAATGCAAGTTGGCTTACTTTACAATAAAAAAGATATGATAATATCGATAAAATTAGCATTTATGGAACAATGTTTCACTGTCAGCAGAAAGGATATCTCCAGTGCCTCGCATCAGAGCTGTTCAGCTTGTGACTTTCACAGCCAGGGAAAGTGCGATATCCGTAAATGAATCGAGGGAGATTGCGAAGTCTGACTCTATCCAGACCTTTATAATCCCCATGATCCCGCTTGTGCAGAAGGTATATGCCATCCGTGTCATGACCTCATCCTTGATCTTTGAAAGGTGCTCATAGCGTGCAAGGACATTGCTCAGGAGTTTCTGCATGAAGCTGTCATCCTTGCGCTTTACCACCATTATCGAAATGAGCTCAGAATTTTCCTTTATAAAGGATAGCACGCTCTTTATTGCATCCCTTATGTTCTCTTCACTGTTATCGACTTTCGGAAGGCGGGCTATGATGTCATCCTCAGCATCCGTGAGCACATCACGCGTATCGCGGTAATGGGAATAGAATGTGGACCTGTTTATATCTGCACGCTCACATACCTCACTTATGGTGATCTTTGAGAATTCATGATCTTCCATAAGCTCAATCAAGGCTTCCTTTATAAGGCGCCTTGTCATCTGCACTCTCCTGCTTTCTGCCATGGCTTTCTCCCTGAAAAATACACAAAGTGCGTGTTGCAAATCCAACAGAAGGCCATTCCCGTGTTGAATACACACCGTTTCATGAAAAACTGTTTGTTGTTTTTACGACACTCTGTAGCTATTCTAGAATTG
The DNA here is from genome assembly GCA_949295125.1 of uncultured Spirochaetales bacterium. Taxonomy (GTDB): domain Bacteria; phylum Spirochaetota; class Spirochaetia; order Sphaerochaetales; family Sphaerochaetaceae; genus Ornithospirochaeta. The sequence continues at coordinate 4,850 of CASFJV010000062.1, read as the reverse complement.
AATCTTAAGGAGGTCAATTGATGAACAGGCTTTTTCTTGTAACAGGCGGCATGGGACATTTGGGGAGCACTGTAATAAACGCACTTCTTCTGAGGGGAGAAACGGTCAGGGCACTGATCCTTCCAGCAGAGAGTGGAAAGCGGTATGAGGAAGTTGAATACATAAGTGGCGATGTAAGGGACAAAGAAAGCCTCATTCCTTTTTTCAGGCACTCGGAGGAAGAGGAAATCTACCTGATCCATACTGCCGGACTTATCAGCATACAGGACAAGGGGATGAGGAATCTCAGGTCCGTGAATGTCGATGGCACGAGGAACATCGTTGATCTCGCGCTTGAATACAATGTGAAGAAGATGATATATGTCAGCAGCGTTCATGCCCTGACAGAAAGGAAGGACAGGGCAACGCTCAAAGAGCAGTCTTCATATGAGCTGTCAAAGGTGTATGGGGAATATGCAAAGAGCAAGGCAGAGGCAAGCAACATAGTCCTTGAGGGAGTCAAGCGGGGACTCGATGCAAGCATCGTCCTTCCATCTGGAATCATAGGTCCGGGGGACACGGGAAGGAACCATCTTGTTCAGATGTGCCAGATGTTCCTCAGGGGGAAACTGCCTATGGGGGTTAAAGGCGGATACGACATGGTCGATGTCCGTGATGTCGCAGACGGGATTCTCAAAGCAATGGAGAAGGGAATAAAGGGAGAAAGCTATATCCTCTCCGGCTCATCCGTAACAGTCAAGGAACTGATAAGGTACATGGCAGATGCTTCAGGAAGGAAAGCAAAACCATGCGTACCGATCTCACTGGCGAAATTCGCAGCTCCGTTTTTTGAAATTGATGCAAAGAGGAAAAAGAAAAGGCCTCTATATACGAAATACAGCCTGAAGACACTCGAGAGCAATACAAGGTTCTCACACGATAAGGCAACGCTTACGCTGGGCTATGCTCCCCGCGACATCTCAGACAGCGTGCGTGATATGGTTTATTTCCTCCAATCCATGAAAAAGGAAAAGGCAGGAAGGCTCGGGAAAGTCAATGCATGAAGAAAAGCCTCATTTCTTGGAAGGACGGCCGACTTTCCCCTTCCTTTCCAAGAGCCATGCGTAAAGTTCTTCATCGATCACATAGGCACCGTTAATCTTCTTAACACCTTTTTTCTTAAGTTTAGCTGATATTGATGCACCTGAGACACCTAGTTCGCTTGCTACTTCCTTTACTGTGCGCGACACTACTTCCTCCTGAATGATGTGTATCATACCTCACACTTGGTAAGTTGCATTAAATCCAATTATTTCCATTTTGTCAACTAACCACCAAGATTTCTTTTTGTAGTAAGCAATTAGCTGAATTATTAATTAAAAGTTAAATAGATTTACTAATATCCTTCACTTTCAATATTTTTACACTTCTTCAGTTAGAATCCATCCATTATACTTTAAATAATTTAATCAAAAGGCCGAGATAATTTTATTTTTCTGAGTACCTGAAAAAAATATAGTTATTGCCATAAATGATTCAGAAAAAGGCATCTCCAGTGTATCTGTAATATAAGTAAGACACATGGAAATGCCTTAATGATTTATGCATGGCAAAGCGTAATTGGCAGTACAAGCATATTTTTCATTAAAAGTGGCATAGCTTAGCAGCTCATCCATTATGGCATCAGAAAGGTGGCTTTTCAGTATCCGAGCTGGCACATCGCATCTGCGACTTTCTTGAAGCCTGAGATATTGGCACCTTTCTGGTAGTTGATGTAGCCATCCTCTTCCCTGCCCTCAGAGATGCAGGAATGATGGATGCCTTCCATTATGCCTTTGAGCCTGTCATCCACCTCTTTCTCACTCCACCTGATATGCATTGCATTCTGGCTCATCTCAAGTCCGGATACAGCAACTCCGCCAGCATTTGCTGCCTTTCCCGGAGCTGTCGGGATCCTTGCATTTATGAACTCTTCAAATGCATCCCTGGTCAGTCCCATGTTGGATGTTTCGACAACATATTTCACGCCATTGCTGATAAGTGCCCTTGCATCCTCTCCGGACAGCTCATTCTGTATTGCGCATGGGAATGCCATGTCAACCGGCACTTCCCAGGGCTTCCTTCCCTTGACGAATGTTGCTCCGAATTTCCTGGCATATGGCTCAATGACATCATTGTTCGTATTTCTCAGATAGAGCATGTAGTTGAGTTTTTCAGGTGTGTTAACACCCTTTTCATCTATTATGTACCCGTCAGGACCTGAAAGGGTTATTACCTTTGCCCCCATTTCTGCTGCTTTCATTGCAGCACCCCATGCTACATTTCCAAAGCCGGAAAGCGCTATCTTCTTCCCTTCCATGCTGTCTCCATGAGCCTTGAGCATCTCATTTGCAAAGTACATGGTTCCAAAACCCGTTGCCTCCGGCCTGATAAGAGATCCTCCGAACTCAAGGGCCTTGCCTGTAAGAACACCGGTATTTTCACCCCTTATCTTCTTGTACTGGCCATAAAGGTAGCCTATCTCCCTTCCTCCTACTCCTATGTCTCCGGCAGGCACATCCGTATCCGGCCCCAGATATTTCTGAAGTTCCGTCATGAATGATCTGCAGAACCTGAGGATCTCATCATCACTCTTGCCTTTTGGAGAGAAATCAGAGCCACCCTTTCCCCCTCCCATCGGCAGTCCTGTCAGGCTGTTCTTGAATATCTGCTCGAAAGCCAGGAATTTCAGCGTTCCAAGCGTTACTGAAGAGTGGAATCTCAATCCTCCCTTATATGGGCCTATTGCATTATTGAACTGCACCCTGTAGCCCTTGTTGACACATATCTCATGGTCATCATTCTCCCATTCAACCTTGAATGAGATCACCCTGTCAGGCTCCGTAATGCGTTCAAGTATCCTGTTCCTGATGTATAAAGGGTTGTCATTCACCGTATCAATTACGGATTGAAGCACTTCCCTTACCGATTCGATGAATTCCGGCTGAGCTGGATTCTTCCTTTCCAGTTCATCAATGAAACTGTTTAGATCGTACATATCTCATCTCCTCAAGTTCAGGGTATGGCGTAAAACTGAATCCGTCAAGAAAAATGTAATTCTATGAAAAATTTTGAGTGAAATAATCAAAAAATATATTAATTTCTGCTGATTACATAAATATTATTGCAATCATATTTTTCTCTCCCCTTCCTATTGAAGCGGACAAATATGATAAAAATTGCAAATTTGTCCGTTTCAGCTTAAAATTCAATCATGGACAAAGACTATTTCAAAAGAGAGAAATACCTTAAGAAAGCCAGACCTTTCTATCATGACGGAGATACTATTAAAGTATTCAGTGGGGTAAGGCGATGTGGAAAAACTTCTTTAATGGCAATGATAAAAGATGAACTTGAAGAGTGCGGAATAAAAGAAGAAAACATAATCTATATCAACCTGGATTCAAGGCCTTATATGAAGATCAGGACAGCAGAAGAGCTTGAGGAAACGATTGACAGCAGATCAGGCAGCCTCAGCGGCATGAAATACCTCTTCATTGATGAAATACAGAACGTAAAGAATTTTGAAATCCTGATTAACGCTTACAGGGAAGAAGGAGATTACTCTATTTTCATCACAGGAAGCAATTCCTATATGCTATCTGGAGAACTTGTCACAAAGCTTACCGGCCGCTATATCGAGATTGAGATGACAACTCTCACATTCGATGAATACATTGAGATGAAAAGATTTTACGGGAAACAGGTAAAGGATAATATCGAAGAAGAGCTGAATGACTACATAAGGCAGGGAGGATTCCCGCAGGCAGTAAAATACGATTTTCCTGAAGCTAAAAGAACATATGTTCAAAGCGTAATAAATGAAATCTTTGAGAAAGATATAAAGCTGAACAGGAAAATAAGAAAGAAGAGGCTCTTTTCCCTTATACAGCAGTATGTAATCAACAATTACGGGCAACCCGTTTCTGTTGAAGGCCTTGCAAAGCATCTTAATGCTGTATTAAAGGAAAATGTAAGAAAAGAGACCTGCTACCGTTATATTGAACAGCTGGAAAATCTGAAGATAATATCCAAATGCAAACGATTTGACCTAAAGAGCAGAAGAAGCCTTAACGGAGAAGAAAAATACTATCTTTCCGACCTGAGCTTTTACTTTGTTAACAATACAGACAACAGGATTAACTACGGCCCAGTTCTGGAGAATATAGTTTACCAGTATGCAAAAAGCACAGGCTATAAGGTAAGTATTGGAAAAATCGGAAAACTTGAAGTGGATTTCATCCTGCGCTCAAGCGATCAGAATTATTCTTATGTGCAGGTTGCAATGAGCATTCTTGCCTCTGAGCAGACAGAAGAAAGGGAATACAGATCACTTGAAGCCATAAAGGACAACTGGCCTAAATACCTGCTTACACTTGATCACCTATTGCAGAAAAGGAACGGAATAATTCATGAAAACCTTGCTGAATTCATAAGAGATAAGAAAGCATTCTAAAACGGACAAATTTGCAATTTTTTTTAGACTTGTCCGTTTCAAAGAGGAGATAAAAGTTTCTTAGCTTCTTCGAGATCCCTCTCAACCTGTGCCTTCACCTCATCTATACCAGCCATTCTGACTGTCGGGCGGAGAAAGGAAACAAGATCAAGTTCCATTCTTCTTCCGTGACAGTACCGCCTAAGCAAGCTTAGGTGCTTCCATGGAGCATCCATGTTCTTTTTCCTCGTTCCCAGATGCCTTGCTTCTTAGGTGCATTGCTGCACGTCCGTCCACAGAGGGCATCTCCAGAGGCTTAACTTCGCCAGCGTCCCTGGCTAAGGCCTTCAGGCCAAAGGATTCAAGATTGAGGGCAGCATTCCTGTCCCGATCCTGT
>CASFJV010000061.1 GCA_949295125.1 uncultured Spirochaetales bacterium | reverse complement strand
TTATGTCTGTTCATTCTCAGTCTTTTCTTTCTCTTATGGGTTGCAATCTTATGCTTTTTTCTTTTTTTACCACAAGGCACAGTGCTAGCTCCTTATAACAATATATTGTATATAATTTTGTAATTACCCTGCTATTATCGTAATAATTGCACTCTGCAGTCAAGTGGGTAAAGCAAGATTTTGCTCAGCAGCCAACTCTGTCCATCTAGTTAATGAATGAGTAATTTTAACTATATATTTAAGCACTTTTTAAGCTATAATGGATAATGATGAAAGTTTTAGTTTTGGGGTTTGGTCCGCACTCATCCGGGGCCGATGCTGCAAAGTATTATAAGAACAGCAATAATGATGTCACTCTTTTTGACACACATCCAAAGGAAAGCGCAAGGAGCCTGTATGAAAAGATGGATAAGATCGGCGTTCCTGTGATTTCCGGGGAAATAAGTGAGAAAGAGATCCGCTCCTATGACATCGTGGTAAAGGCTCCAGCAATCCCAATATCCCCAAGGCTTTTAAGGAATGCAAATGAAGTCACAAATGATCTTGCCGCCCTCTTCAATGACAGAAGGACAGAGAAGATGAAAAAGATCGTAATTGTGGGGAACAAGGGAAAAACTTCAATTGCATCTGCAGTCACTCATGCCCTAAATCTCATGGGCGCAAAGGCTGTCATGTGCGGTTCAATAGGAATGTCAGGATTCAACATCCTTCAGGATATGAACGAAAAGGGAGAGGATATATTCACCCATCTTGTCCTTGAGATGACCAACTGGCAGATAAGCGATACGGAATATGCGCTCAATGGTTCCTGGCCGCGTTTTGATGCTGTATGCCTGACTCAGAAAGCAAATGAGAAAAGGGCCCAGAAAAAGGAAACATACAGGATTTTCGGACCATGGGTTAAGAAGGCAATAATACACAAGAATGCAAAAGACACATTCCTCAGGTCCCTATCAAGAAAGCCAGAGAAGATCATATTCACCCCTACTGCATTCAATCCGAACAGGAACTATGAGCCTCTTGAATCAGCATTTGAGATTCTTAGGGCCCTTGGCTACCATAAGAAGGATGCGGAAAAAGCACTCTCTTCCTATAAAGGCATTCCAAACAGGATGGAGCAGGTTGCATTCAAGGACAGCATACTTTACATAAATGACAGTGCCGCCACAATTCCTGAATCCGTAGAGTTCACATGCAAGATGATAGGACAGGCAGCAATCCATCTCATAACAGGAGGATCTGATAAATCCGGAGAGATAGATGTATCTGGAATGAAGACTCCATTCAGGATGGCCACAAGCATAATCCTTCTTTCCGGCTCATTTACGGACAGGCTTGTTGAATATCTTGAAAAGAACGGCACAACATATTACGGCCCTTATGACAGCATGCGTGATGCTGTGCTCAAGGCAAAAGAGAAAGCAGATGAAAACCTGAAGAGAGGAAGCAATTCACAGATTGTGCTTCTTGCCCCGGGATCTGGAAGCCAGGAATACTTTGAGAATGAGTTTGACAGGGGCGACAGATTCAAGGAGATAGTAAGGGAAATCACAGGACAGAGCTGAAAAAAGGAGGGCCTGCATCACTGCTGCCCTCCCTTGGAATCAGCCTACATTTCCATTTATGTATTTGTAGACCCTAAGGTGCTTTCCGCCATAGCCTAAAGCCTGCCCTTCCACATTGACAACTCCATCAGTTGTCTTCATAGGAAGTGCAAAGAAATGCTCTGGCTTTAAATATGTGGTGATCTTCTCAACCGGTTCCTGATTGTCAAATTCAATGACAGCTCCAACAGGAAGGTCATCAGCGAATATCAGCTCACAGGTCTTATGCTCAGTATCCCCAGCCTCACTGGCAGCAAGCAGCATTCCATTGCTCTTAACGCCCCTGAAGTTAGCTGGCTTGAGGTTGGATACCAGTATGATGTTATGGTTCATCAGTTCATCCACTGTGTAGTAAGGAACGATTGAAGATACGATCTGCCTCTTCTCTTCTTCACCTGTATCAAGCTTAAGGATATAAAGCTTGTCACCATTCGGATGCTTTTCAACGTCCACAATCCTGGAAACCTTCAAAATGACTTTTCTCTTGAACTGATCAACAATGCTCTCTTCTGCTTTGTTCTCCATTTTCTCTTCCTTCTTCTCTTCTCTTTCGCTCTGGGAACCTGAATAGCGGATCCTGAGCTCATCAATTAGTTTATCTTCAAGTTTTGCAAACAGAAGCTCAGTCTTCACGACTTCTGCCTCTCCTTCGAATTTTCCCAGATCCTTCCAGCTTGAGCCCTCCTTTCCAATAAAGGAAAGTATTTTCTCCCCTGTAGATGGAATAAAAGGGGTAACCATGACAGCAAGATCCCTTATAAGGAAGTAAAGCGTGGATAAAAGTTTCACTGCCACTTCAGGATCTTCTGTCCTCTTTTTCCAAGGCTCTGCGTCCTGGAATGCCTTGTTTCCAAGATCTGAAAGAGCAAAGACCGCATGTATTGCATCTTTTTCCTCTGCCTTTTCCATCAGGGCTGTGATCTCCTCTTCCCTCTTTCTTATCTCCCTGATGAGATCCTCATCAAAGGAAGGAGACTCGAGCTTTCCGCCGTAGAAGCGGCTTATAAAGGAAAGTGTCCTGTTCACAAGATTTGAAAGGTTTCCGATAAGTTCCTTATTGACCTTATCCTGGAAATCTTTCCAGGTGAATGTGAAATCGCTCTTTTCCGGCCTGTTGTAGAACATGTAGAAGCGCCATACGTCAGCTGGAATTCCAGTGCTTTCAACATCATTGCCGAAAATGCCGATTCCCCTGCTCTTGCTGAACTTTCCACCTTCGTAATTCAGGTACTCGGTACTGCTCATATGATGGAGCATCGTCCACTTCTCTCCTGTAGCGAGCAGGCTGGATGGGAATATGACGGTATGGAATGGAATATTGTCCTTGCCGATGAACTGGAAAAGCTCTGTATCCTCTGGACTTCTCCACCAGTACTGCCAGTCCTTCACAGCATTCATCGTAATTGATATATATCCAATTGGAGCATCAAACCAGACGTAGAAGACCTTATCCTCATACCCTGGCTTTGGAACAGGAATTCCCCATTTCAAATCCCTTGTGATGCACCTTTCCTGAAGTCCGTCCCTGATCCATGAATTTGTAATCTGGATTGCATTGTTAGCCCAGAAACCTTCCTTGGATGCCTTCTCCATCCATTGCTTAAGCAGAGGAAGAGCTTTCGGAAGATTTATGAACAGATGCTTGGTTGACTTCACAACGGGAGTTGTTCCGCAGACCGAGCACTTTGGATTTATAAGCTCAGTAGGCTCAAGAAGCTTTCCACAGCTGTCACACTGATCACCTCGCGCATCAAGGCTATGGCAGTGCGGGCATTCTCCATTTACAAACCTGTCAGCAAGGAACCTCTTGCAGGTCGGGCAGTACAGCTGAGTCATCTCACGCTCAGAGATATAGCCATTTTCATCCACTTTCTTGAAGATATGCTGGACGATCTCTGTCTGCTGAGGTGTGCTTGTGCGGCCGAAATAATCAAAACTGATATTGAACCACTTATAAATCTCTTTATGTATTTCATGGTACTTATCGCACAGTTCCCTTGGACTGATGCCTTCCTGCATTGCTCTTGTCTCACTTGCCGTGCCGTATTCATCAGTTCCGCAGACATATAGCGTCTCATAGCCCATCGAACGGCAGAAACGTGCAAAAACATCAGCAGAAAGAACCTGTGTGAGGTTCCCCAGATGAGGTACGTTATTTACATATGGAAGAGCGGATGTAATTAATCTCTTTTTCACCTTGTTACCATCCTTTCTGGAATTTCCTAATGCATTATACAAGCTTTTTAGAATCAATGGAACATATGGGAAAGCTTGGAAATGGGCAAAAAGCATCATATACTTTGAAAAATGGCAATGCTGAGGGAACTGAAAAAAGAAGAATACAGGAAAACGTACAGACTGCTGAGGAAAGACAGCGATGGAAACCATTTCTTCCTCCACTATATGGAAATACTGGATAATTCCTCTTACAGTATCTTCCTTTTTGAAGATACCTATATCCTATATGTGGAAAATATCCTTGCAACACATTCAAAAAAGGATAGGATTCCTGAAGAGGCATTGAAGTTCATAAGCAGCCTGAAATTCAGAATGCTGATTTCCCCTGGCAGGAATGACGGAATTGAGAATCTTGTAAAAGGAAATTATTTCAGGAGAGAATACCTCATGGCATTCAGGGCTGGAAAATACCAGGAAGTGGAAACAGAAGAGCATATCATAAGCACGATAGAGGAATATGAGGAGATTGCTGGATTTTACGATCAGGTTGATGAATTCAGGAATACGTACTCACTTTCTGACATGCAGAAGAAATTCAGCAGCCGCGATAACAAGAATTTCATTTCCGCAATAAAGGATGGAGGCAGGACAGTTTCTGCCCTTGTCGTGAACAGCGGGATAATATCGAGTGTAGGAACAATTAAGGAGTACAGGAAAAGAGGTCTTGCTGGAGAAAACATAAAAAGCGCCCTTTCCTATTTTTTCAGGAATAACGGGAAAAAGAGCAACATATTCCTGCTTTATGATGACAATGCGATGGGATCATATTACAGGAGTCTTGGCTTTGATGATATAACAGAAATAAATGTAATAAAGAGGTTGATGTCAACGACCTGCAGCACGGGCTGCAGGCATGAGGAGGAAACTCCGAATGCCTGACGTTGACTAGCCCCAGTGATGAGGCTTAGGCCTCTGAACTACGTTGGCCGGGAATATATAGGCACCAGTGGATGTGGCTCTAGTCCACTGCCTCTGCGGTGCATGGCCAAACAGTCCTCTCAGGTAGGGACAGCGCCATGCACACCAAACCACCTCCAACATGGGCGAAGGGCGACGGGGAGCAAGAAAGCGTGACGGCAGCGGAAAGCCGGCCAAGAAGGCGAGATTTCCGCATCCTTCTCCAGATGTGCATCAGGGAGCGTCTGGACAGAGGATTGGGACATCCCCCTGAGACTCGATGGCAAGGAGGCATGACGGCATGGTATACGTGCTCAACAGCGACGGCTCTCCCCTCATGCCATGCACCGAGGCCAAGGCGAGGCATCTGAT
>CASFJV010000060.1 GCA_949295125.1 uncultured Spirochaetales bacterium | reverse complement strand
ATCCAGTAATGACAATTGGGCGTCAGCTGAAGGAAATAATGGCTGCTCATTTGGACCTGTCAAAAGAAGAGCAGGAGGCAAAGGCTATAGGCCTTTTGGAAAAAGTTGGAATAACTGAAGCTGAAAAACGCATGGCTCAGTATCCGTTCCAGCTCAGTGGTGGAATGAAACAGCGTGTCATGATTGCCATGGCCCTTGCCTGCAGTCCAAAACTCATTATTGCCGATGAACCCACCACCGCCCTTGATGTCACGGTTCAGCTTCAGATCCTTGAACTGATGAAGAAACTAAGCAGGGAAATGGGGGTATCAATTCTCATAATAACTCATAATCTGGGCATTGTTGCCAGATATGCTGACCGTGTTAATGTGATGTATGCGGGACATATTATTGAGAGTGGAACCACTTTTGATGTTTTCAAGCATCCAGCGCATCCATATACAAAAGGGCTTATTTTTTCAATCCCCAGATTGGATAAGCCTGTTCAGGGCCGGTTATTTGCAATAGAAGGGCAGCCTCCTGACCTGAGCAGGGAAATTAAGGGGTGCCCATTCTTTGAAAGATGTACATGTGCTCTTGATGTGTGTGAAAGGACGCAGCCTGAGTACGTGGAAGCTGGAATTGGACATTTTGCAAAATGCCTGCATCTGCAGCATGGGATGGAAAAAAATGAATAAAGGTAAAGTCTTATTGGAAGTTGATAATCTTAAAATGTGGTTTCCTTTGACAAAAGGAGTCCTTTTTAAAAGGAATCATGGATATATTCGGGCTGTAGATGGCATCAGTTTTAACATCAATGAAGGGGAAACTCTTGGTCTTGTCGGAGAGTCAGGATGCGGAAAGACGACTACTGGAAGATGCATTCTCCAGCTTGAAAAACCAACATCTGGGTCAATATCATTCAAAGGGGAAGATGTATCTGCATACTCCAGGAGGAATCCAAAAGAATTCCGCCGGCAGATTCAGGTCATATTCCAGGATCCTTATGGTTCGCTCAATCCAAGGATGACCGTTGAAAGCATCATTGCTGATCCTATGATCGTACATAAGATGTATGAAAGCAGGGAAGCCGTGCATCATCGTGTAATGGAACTGATGAAACTTGTAGGATTGAAGGCTGAGATGGCTTCCAGGTTTCCTCATCAGTTTTCCGGCGGAGAAAGGCAGCGTATAGGGATTGCCCGTGCCCTGGCTCTCAATCCGAGTTTCATAATATGTGATGAAGCTGTTTCCGCTCTTGATGTCTCCATTCAGGCCCAAATTGTCAACCTGTTTTCAGATCTGCAGAAAGAACTGAACCTGACATATCTGTTCATTTCCCATGATCTGGCTGTAGTAAGGCATATAAGCAACAGGATTGCTGTGATGTATCTTGGACATATTGTTGAAATTGCTGAGAGCAGTGAGATATATGAGAATCCTATGCACCCTTATACAAAAGCGCTTTTATCGGCGGTTACGATTCCTGATCCAGAAATAGAAAGGGAAAGAAAGCCGATTCTGCTTCAGGGAGAACTTCCAAGCCTTTCTGAGGAGAGAAAAGGATGTGTTTTTGCAGGACGCTGTCCAATGAGAGGCAAGGAATGTTCAGAAATGGAACCAGAACTGCTGGAATATGATGAGAATCATTTTGTTTCATGCTTTAAAATAAACAAATGGAGGACGACTAATGCCTAGTATTGACGCCGAAACAAAGAAACTGCTGATCCATGTAGCAACAATGAAGTACAAGCTGGATATGACACAGAAGGAGATTGCCGACCGTCTGGGATATTCTTCGATGCAGATTTCCCGCTTGATCGACAGGGCTAAAAAAGAAGGAATAGTCCGCATTGAAATTGAAAGCAGTCCTTCTGTAGATGATGAGCTCGGAGAAAAACTCAAGAAGAAATACAATCTTCTGGATGTTTACGTATTCCAGTCGATGAATCCTGACAGCCAGTTCAATCGCCTTGTATCTGAAGCTGCAGCCTATATGGATCTTATTATCGGGCAGTCCGATGTTGTAGGCCTGGCAGGAGGCAGGACTGAGATGAAGATAATTTCAGAGATGAATCTTCCAGTTATAAAAAGTGGAAACAAGCTTGTTGTTGTCCAGCTCGCAGGAGGATTCCTTGATTTTTCATCATCAAGCCCTTTCAGCACGCTTCATGAGTTCTCCCTGAAATTTGGAGCAAAAGGCTATTTCCTGCCAACTCCATTCTATGTGAAAAACCCAAGTGCTTTTGATGAGCTGTGGAATGGCAGCCTTGCCGAAATAAGGAAACTCTGGCGCAAATGCACTGTGACAGTCAATGGAATAGGGACAATTGGCAGTAACAGCTTATTCATAAAGCAGAATGCAGTTTCCTGCAGCCAGATGGATGATCTTGTTTCAAAGGGGGCTGTGGGAAATCTTCTGGGCCGATGGTATGACAGGAATGGAGAATTCATTGATTGTGACCTGAACAGGCAGGCTACAAGCATTCCTGTTGATGACTTTATGAACATCAACAGGCGTGTGCTGGTATCAGAAGACCAGGATAGGCTTCAGGCTATCAATGCTGTTCTCAGCAAGGGAATGTACAACGTCTTCATCACTACTGCTGCAGTAGCAGAATCTCTTATTGGAAGAAAATAGGTTAAAATGAAAATCATCAATATGGAAATATATGGATACAGCGCACCATACAGGCAGCCGTATTCCAATAGTTTATACACATATTCCTCAACAGATATCGTTATCTGCAGGCTTGAAACTGATAACGGATTTGAAGGGTTCGGATGGACACATGGGAATGCTGTTGTGATCAAGACAATGCAGAGCCTGAGGAATATCCTGATTGGCATGGATGTTTTCCAGTATGAACGGATCTGGAACATGATGTACAGGCCTAAGCTTTTTGGCAGGAAAGGATTTGAGACGAGAGCAATCAGTGCTGTAGATATCGCATTATGGGATCTGATGGGCAAGAAAGCTGGTGTTTCCGTCCATCAGTTGCTAGGTGGATGCTCAGATTCTGTTCCTGCATATATAGCAGGTGGATATTATGAAAAGGATAAATCATATGAGCTGCTGCGCTCTGAGGTGAAAGAAAATGTCAGGAAGGGTGCAAAAGCTGTAAAAATGAAGATAGGCGGTGCTCCTATTCCAATAGATATAGAAAGAATTGATGCTGTCAGGGATGCTGTCGGCCCAAAGTGCAGGATACTTGTTGATGCCAATAATGCATATAACAGGATTGATGCCCTTAAGATGGGGAGGGCTTTGGATAAGCGCGACATATACTGGTTTGAGGAGCCTTTGCCTCCGGATGACCTGGAAGGATGCGCAATGCTTTCCCGGAAACTGGATACGCCAATTGCAATAGGAGAAAATGAATATACCAAGTGGGGATTCAAGCAGATCATGGATTCACATGCTGCATCAATTCTCAACGCAGATGCCCAGGTGCTTGGTGGAATAACAGAGTGGCGTAAGATCGCAGATATGGCTCAGGCGTATCATGTTCTTATGGCTCCGCACGGAGATCAGGAAATACATATTCATCTTGTGGGAGCAATGAGTAATGGCCTGATCGCAGAATACTATGATTCAAATCTGAATGCACTTCTATCTGATATGTTTTCAACACATGCAGTCCTTAATGAGGAAGGTATGATAGATATTCCGCACCGTCCGGGCCTTGGAGTGGATATAGATTTTGCAGCATTGGAGAAATATGAAATATTCAGGGGGTAGGGAATGGAACAGTATGTCCGCATAGAATATGGGCAAATGCTTAAGACATTCCAGTCAATACTGGAAAAAGAGGGGCTCGATGCTGAAAAGGCATTGCAGTGTGCCAGAATCCTTACTGATAATTCGTTTGATGGATTTGACTCGCATGGGGTTCTAAGATTTGAGGATTTTGCAGACCGCATGAAAAACGGCGGAATGGATAAGTCTGCAGAGCCCATGATCATCAGATCAGAAAAGGCTTTTGAATGCTGGGATGGAAATAAAGGCATAGGACCCCTGAATGCCATTGCCATGTCGGAAAGAGCTGTCGATCTTGCAAACAGGTTTGGTATTGGAATTGCTGCCATCCGCAATACTACCCACTGGATGCGTGGTGGCACATATGGAAAGCATATTGCAGAACATGGATGTTTTGGGATCTGCTGGACCAATACGAAAGCAAATATGAAAGCATGGGGTACGGACAAGGAGATTATCGGCAACAACCCAATTGTTTTCTCTGCTCCGTCTTCTGAAGAGAGATCAATCGTTCTGGATATGGCATTAAGCCAGTATTCGTATGGCAAGCTTACTGCCATGGAGATGGCAGGAAGGATGCTGCCTTTCTTTGGCGGATTTGACAGGAATGGAAAACTGACTAAGGATCCTGGCCTGATTCTTGAATCCCGGAATGCTGTTCCGATCGGGTATTGGAAAGGCTATGGGCTTGCTCTCATGCTTGATATCTTCAGTTCCGTCCTCTCTGGAGGAGTTTCCACATTATCCATGCCAGAACAGGGGCATACGGTATCACAGGTGTTCATAGCAATTAATCCAGGTGTTAATGGATCATCTGCGGTGGAAGGCATAATACAGGAATTGAAGAAAAACGGGGAAGAAGTCCATTACCCTGGAGAAGGAACAGAAAAAAGAAGGGCAGAGAACTTATCTAGCGGTGTATCTGTTCCGTATCCTGTCTGGAATTCAATTATGGAAAGAAACGCTAAGTAAATAAAGGAGGAGATTGTGGATCTGATTAATTTTGACCGTATTCACTGGCAATTGAAGGTGAAGTATGGTGCTACAACTGAGTTGGTGAATAATATAATTGGGACCGGACTGGGAGATTTTCCGCTTCAAGCAGTCCGTGTTGGCAAATGCATAGTGGCTGAATATGTGAGGAGCATCATTTCTGCTGATAAAGAAGGCATAAGAGAAAAGCTACTTGCTTTTGTAAAATCTCAAGGTGGAAAGGAGGAGGGCTCTCTTTTCCTGTCCAGATTGAAAACAGACCGCTATAACGCAAGCCTTTATAACGGGGCACTTGGCAGGCTGTCAGACTGTGATCCCAGTGAAGACTATCTTCATTATGCATCAATAGTTGTTCCTGCTGCGCTTTCTGTTGCAGAAAAGGAAATGAAGGAGGGAAGGCGCATTCTTGAATCCGTGATTCTCGGGGTAGAGACGATGCTCAGGCTCAAGGATGCTGCGAGGACAGTTCCTTATGACAGATCCTTGGATCCTACTTCTACCTTTGGGCCTTTTGGAAGTGCGGTAGCAGCTGCAAAAATGCTTGGCTATGATGCAGACAGCTTTGAGGATACTCTGAGCCTCTGTCCTTCCCAGTCTGCTGGGGCTTTCCGGTCATCATACTATGGTGATGGCGAATCAGGATATATTACTTCTGGTTTTGCCGCATCATATGGCATAAGATGCGCTTATCTGGCCAGAAATGGATTATCTGGGCCTAGAGGCATTATAGAAGGCAACATGGGTTATCTTGAGTGCATAAGCGGCCTTCATGATGATTTCAGAACTCCCAGATATGACTTGGACAGCATCAATATGGACTGGGGCGTGAGATGGCGCATATGCCGGCTGGAACATGATGATGTAAGAGATATACTAAACGGCTGTTCATATCCTAGAATGAATATTAAACAGATTATTTCGATTATTGAGAACCTGGAAGAGCTGGAGGATGTATATTCACTGATCAGGCTGCTGATGGAGGAGGCCGAATAAAATGAATGAGACGAAGAAGCTTGTAGACTGGATTGTTGGCTTGAAGTATGAGGATTTGCCAGAAGATGTTATTGATCTTACGAAAAAATTCATTCTTGATGATGTCGGATGCATGATTGGTGGTTCTATGCAGCTGGCTAATAAAGCTCTGCTTAGGGATGCAATGTCAGTAGAGCAGATCCCGGAAAGTACAGTCATATGCTATGGCAAAAAGACAAGTGCTCCGCTTGCTGCAATGATCAATGGGGCATTCATTGCAGGATGGGATTATGATTCAATGGCTGCCGATGGAGGTGGACATATGGGATCCCAGACTGCTGCACTCTTTGCAATAGGGGAAAAAACAGGTTCATGCGGAAAAGATTTGATTGTTGCTGAATGTGCTGGCATTGAAGCGCAGTGCAGGATAGGGAGAAGTGCGTTAGTCCGCCATAAGGGAGTTGGTGGAGGCGGGGCTTATCCTTGGCATTCGAATACGGCACTTGGACCATTTGCTGCAGCCGTGACAAGCGGAAAACTTATGGGCTTTGACAATGTTCTGCTTGAAAATGCGATAGCTATAACCACTAGCAATCTCGGTGGAAACTATCAGCATTATTTCACATGGGGATCCAGTGTGAAAAGAGCCAGATGTGGAATAGGAGCATGGAGTGGGATCCGGGCCTCATTAATGGCAAAGTATGGTATCACAGGACCCTCTGAATCAATTGAGGGAGATAAAGGGTGGGCTGATGCCATTGTTGGGTATGATGAAAAGCATGATGCCTGGTTTGACTGTTCAAAAATTACAGAGGATTTCGGTACACTCTGGAACATAAGATCCTACAATACAAAAGCGGGAGGATGCGGATGCGTAACTACTTTGCAATGCCCTGTACTAACTGCAATAAAGATCAAGGAAGAAAATCATTTCGATATCAGTGATATTGTTTCAGTTGAGGTGCAGTTCAAGGATGACTATGGGCTACAGCAGGCGGGACAGAATCTTGGAATCCAGCTTGGAAACACTCCAGAACAGCGTCTTGGCACAAGCGGCTGGAGCCTTCAGTGGATGGTAGCAGAAGCTTTAGTTGTGGGAATGCCTGGAATTCGTGAACAGCTTGATAATATAAGGCCTTACGGAAAATATAAGGAAATAGAGGAACTCTCAAAAAAAGTGTTTGGGACAGTCAATCCTTCATATTACGAAGAGCATTTTAAAGGACGCGTACACCATAAATGGGGAGGGCGGGTGATTATCACGCTGAAAAATGGGACAGTGCTTGAGCACGAACCTGTCATTCATCCAGGCTGCAGGCTTTCTGCTGGAGACAGCAGCCAGGCTGAGTATGTAGGAGCAATTAATACGATA
>CASFJV010000059.1 GCA_949295125.1 uncultured Spirochaetales bacterium | reverse complement strand
ATACAGCAATGTTTATGAAAAGAATAGACATAGTATATTCTTTCTGAGATATCATTTAGTTGTTGTGACAAAGTACAGGCATCCTGTGATAGATGGAAGAGTCAAGGAACGGCTGCTGGAGATAACTAGAGAGACTTTCGGGAAATGGAAATGCAATGTCATCAGCGCAGAAGGCTCTCTGGACCATCTGCATGTATATTTCTCTGCGCCGCCGCAGGTGCGGCTTTCCGACCTGGTCAACAATTACAAGACCGTGAGTGCGAGGCTTATAAGGAAGGAATTCCCATCAGAACTTGCGCCTTATTACTGGAAGCCTTTCTTCTGGTCACGGTCCTACTTCCTGTCTACTGCATCCGAAGTCGATGACAGGACCATACGGAACTATATCGAAAACCAGAACAAGGATGATGCTCCATGATCCTGCAAGCCTCTATCTCCACCCTGGCATACGGCCATGGATGGAGTGTGCGAGGCTTAACTCCCATCAAAGAGTTTTGACTTTTTACTACACTTGCCCAGCATATATAAAAAGAATGGAGATTGAATTTGTAGATTGTTTGTTGTATTTCTATTTTCTATGGATAAACTGAGCGAATTCTACAGCAAGGACAAAGTTGCAGGAATCATTAAGATAGAGAACATGCTGACGTCTGAAATACTGCTGATCAAAAGTACGGATGCTGTCAGCGATTACAAGAAGATCAGGTTTTCACTTGATCTTGGAACATACTGGAACAAGGAACTCCAGGATGACTATGAAAAAACAGGGCTTGAGCTCTTTGACATCTCGCTGGATGTGAGAGCAGAAGACCCTGCCATTCTTGATAGCCTGCTTGAGGAAAGAACCCTTTACTATAAAGGCCTCAGGCGCCGGTTCTATCAGCAGTAATCAGCTCTTTCACAGACTCGACTGCAAGCCTTATAGCGCTATCTGTATCATGGAGCTTCGGATTATCCATTCCAAGCTTCTCCCTTTCCTGGTTTCCAACTACGAAAAAGCAGGATCCGGCCCTTGCTCCGAGATATGATGCGACAGTGAAAATTGCCGCGCTTTCCATCTCAGATGCCAGCACTCCAAGGCGCTTCCAGGCTTCCCACCTGTTATTAAGCTCATAGCTTACCGGCATGATATCGGGATCATGCTGCCCGTAGAAGCTGTCCTTGCACTGCACGATTCCTATATGGCTTCTTGCCTTCATTTTCGCTGCGGCAGCTTCCATTGCCTTCACAACATTGAAATCTGCAACTGCAGGGAACTCAATCGGCGCATATTCCCTGCTCGTTCCCTCTGCCCTTACAGCCCCTGTTGCGATAACGACATCTCCACCCATGACATCCAGCTTTATTCCTCCGCACGTTCCCATCCGGATAAATGTGTCCGTTCCGCATTTGAAAAGCTCTTCCACAGCTATCGCTGCGCTTGCTCCTCCAATGCCAGTACTGGTGACAGTCACTTTTTCGCCTAAAAGCTTTCCTGTATATGTCAGGTATTCGCGGCTGTCTGCGACAAGAACCGCATCATCAAGGTACTTTGCGATAAGAGGGACTCTCTTGGGATCTCCCGGAAGTATTGCATAACGCCCTACATCACCTTTTTTAACGTGCAAATGGTACTGTATTCCAGTTCCGTTCATGTAATCTGACATGTTTTCTCCTAAAATAAAAAACAGAGGAGTTGAAATGCCTAAACAGCTCTCCTCTGCTCTCTTGGCCAATCTGGCCAGATGCGATAGGAAATACTTTTTATATCCTGTCTATTACTCATACAGGCTTTATTTCCGTTCTCCTGGAAAAGACTCATTTCTTTCCTATCTGATTTATTTATCGCATAGTTTCAACCATTTGTAAAGGAAAAAAAGCAGCTCAGTACAGGGTGACGTATGTCTTCCCCATTCCTCCGTCTTCAGGACGCGCAAAATAGTAGGATTCAACTTCACTCCTTTTTTTCAGGTACTCATGAACCCTTTTCATCAGTATGCCATCTCCAAGGCCATGAATTATGCTAAAGCTCTTCAGACCAGAAAGTATTGCCGCTTCCATCTGGTCATCAAGACGCTTCAAAGTCTCTTCACTGTTAAGCCCGCGCACATCCATCTCATATTCAGCTTTGGCTTTTGTCCTGGCAAATGAAGGAATGCTTATTTCAACTTCCTTCCTGGTTTTCTCGATATCTGAAGCTTTAAGAGTGAGCCTGAGTCCTGTATCAAGGAGCACAAGATATGATGAGCCAGACCTTTCAAGGATTTCACCCCTTATCCTGCTCCGTCCGCAAAGCACCCTCTCCCCCTTCTCGAATTCAAAAGTGCTTTCGCCCTCTTCTTCCCTGCTCTCAACGCTTCTTTTCACGGCCTCCTTCTTCTTTTCAACCTTCTGCATGAATTCCTTTGCTTCTTTTATCTTGCTTATCTCGAGTTTTACTGTCGTAATAATGT
>CASFJV010000058.1 GCA_949295125.1 uncultured Spirochaetales bacterium | reverse complement strand
CAGGACTCGAACCTGTAACCTGCGGATTCGAAGTCCGACGCTCTATCCGTTGAGCTACGAGCGCTTAGGTTTTGGGTGGAAGAAGGGGTTCGAACCCTCGACAACCAGATCCACAATCTGGCGCTCTACCACTGAACTACTTCCACCATAATGGAAATTCCATGGCTTTGCCAGTGCAATTTCAACGTGCAATAATATGCCAGAAATAGGCTCCCATGTCAACTGTTTTCATGAAAATATTTTTCTCTGTTTTGGATTTTTCCCATATTTGCATATGCTATAGAAAAATACTGTGCTTAAATTTTATGCGGGAAAGCGAAATCAATTATTTTTGAATCAAGTTAAAAAAAAGCGGAGAGGATGATCCTCCCCGCCCAAAAGGCATATTAGAGTGTGCCATCAAGGATTGCATCTACAACGCGGGAACCGACTTTGTAATTGTTCTCCATGGCTGTTGCAAAGATGTCAGCAGCTTCGATTGAATCCTCATTTGATAGTGAGTCCTCATTGTTAGGATCCCAGAGGGACTCTGGAGTGACTCCATTCATGAATACATCCATATTCACGCTGTCACGGATGATGAAATACCTGTCAAGCATTCCAAAGCGGTCAAGAACGACAGCAAGGGCTACATCCTCCATCTCTGTCAATGCAAATGGATCCGGTGCTCCGTAGTACTCACACTGTAAAAGTGCGTTCTGGTGATCGTAATAGCCTTTCCAGTAGTTATCTCCGGAAACAGTTGTTCCCTTTAGTACCATTGGCTGCCTTGTTGCCCATTCTGCATTGTCAAAAGTGTATGCCATGAATGCAGAAGTCTTTTCAGTTGTCTCAATCTCAGTATCCTTTACGAGATTGTAGATCCTGTCTGTAAGATCCTGGTTCAGGAGTTTGTAGGATGATGAGTCATATCCTGAATCATGGAACCATGTCGGGCGTGATGGATCCACCATCTCACGTGGATCTGCATGGTGTCCAAGATCATAGTCTATTGCAGCAGTAATGACAAAGACATCTCCCATGACAGTTGATCCCACTGCTGAACCGGCACATCCTGTGCTGAAGAAATAGCAGTCAGAAAAATCGAACCTGTCATCCAGCAGTATTGCCTCAAGGCTTAATGCTGTGTTGACCTTTCCCATACCTGTTACATAGAGCGCTACCCCGTCCTTATAATAGAGTACAGAGCCAGGCATTCCGCCTTCTATCATGTACTCCTCTCCACCTTCGAGATAGCCTTCATAATAGTACTGTGCCTCTCCCGGGAAATCCCCGCTCATCTCACCGTTTTCAAACTTAGGAAGGATAAGGACCTTAACCTCGATCTTATCCTCAGCTGCAGCAAACAGTGATGAAAAACAGACAAGTACCACAAGAAAAACAGTAAAAGCTTTTTTCATATATTCCTCCATTGACTTATATGCCTACATATTGCTCCTTTAAATGATTTTATGGAAGACGGCAAAAAGATAAAAATGCCATGGATAATCCAGGAATTGGAATCTTCCTGTTTTCATGGGAAATTCACAAAGTAAAATAATATTTATGATTTTCCGATATATAATAATATCATTATAATATGATTATAATATCGAAAACTGCTGTAAATACGTAAAAACACCTTAGATGAAAAAAAAGCTGTCATCATAAAGAGTAATGGTTTATCCTGTTTCAAGGAGAGAACGCCATGGATAATAATCTTATAGAGGATCTGGAAGGAAGGATGAGCATGATTTCCTCCTCTTTCATTTCAGACATGCAGGATAGAGTGGATGAATATAAGGATGCAATAGCAGGCCTTCTGGAAGAAACAGAAGGCGAAATGGATGCCATAAAAGATGATGCCGTGACGGACGAAGGCTACCAGGAACTGGACGGATTATATGACAGCCTTGATGACATCCTCTCATCCATTAAGATTATCAAGGATGCACTTGAAGAGATAAGGAACTATACCTGATCAGAGCACAGTCAGCAGAACTGGAATTATTATCAGGGAGAGTATGATTGAGACGGTGCTTGCAAACCCTTCAAGTTCCTGGTTTCCCTTCAGCTCCTGGCAGAATGCACCGGCAGCACTGCTTATTGGAGCAAAAGCAGTTATTGCTGCAGCCTTCCTCACCTCATAAGAAAAACTGGTCATATTGTAGAAGAAGTATGCTATGGCGCAGGCCAGGATAAGCCTTATGGCATTCACCGCAAGCACTTCCTTCATGTTTTCCCTGCTGAATGTGAATTCGAACATGATGCCGATCATGAACATTGCTATAACGCCATTTGCCGGGGAAATTGCAGAGGCAAAGTCAAAGACGAAGCCTGGAAGCCTTATTCCTATTACAGAAAGCACCATCATTATTACGTATATTGTGAAAGACGGCTTTGTGAATACTGTCAGCAGGGAGCGTGGGATGCTCCTGCCATTCTTCCTTCCGTTTACAGCCAGATCGGTGAATACTAGATTTCCGCCAACACACATAACAGCATTTCCCATATCAAAAAGGCATGTGGCAACAGTACCTGCTGCGCCAAGGAACCCAGAAACAAAGGGAAGCGTGAAATTGCCTATGTTATATGCAGGAAGGTTGAGCATGTAGAATATCCTCTCATCCCTGCTCTTTTTCAGGCTGATGAAATAGCCAAGGCTTATCATGAAGACAGTCGAAAGGAATCCGACCAGGGTGAGAAGCATCATTGAAACGTCAAAAACATAAGTCCTGAATGATGCAAGGATGGCGGCAGGAAGGGTAATGTTCATGATGACCCTCCCAAGAGCTTCTGCATCTTCCCTTTTAAGCACTCCAATCTTCTTCAGCGCATAAGAGAGGGCAATCATAAGGAAAAAGAAAGATGCCCTCAGTATGACCTCAACCATATCTCCTCCATCAGCGGTAATATAATACACAAAAAAAGGCAAAAAATAAGCTCCCAACAGTGATTTTTACTACTGAGAGCTTTGCATCTTTCAGAACCTGTAGCTTGCCCCTGCCTTAACGCCCCATGGCATGATGTTCAAATCAAATGAAACAGATTCAACATCCCATCCGCTCTGTCCGACCAGGGCAGTATGCACGTTATATCCGATATAAGCTGCTCCGAAAAGCGAGAGGTGGTCTGTAAGCTCGGCCTGCAGCCTCAGGGAGGCAGCTATGGCAAGCTGGCTGATGGAAAGCCTGCCATCTCCTATTTTATCACCAAATACACTGTAGAGCATGCCTCCTCCCATAAGCAGATCAATCCTTTCTGAGATATCAAGCTTATAGTATGCAAGAAGATCTGCGCTGAATCCTACTTCCACATCATCTTCAAGATAGAAAACAGCACCGAGAGCTGTATTCAGTGCAAATGATTTTCCAAAGTAAAAGAGGGCATCAGCCTTCAATGGAATGCTGTTTAGAAAAGAAGTATCTGAATTGTTTTCAGAATCTTCAGCAAGGTTGACAAGCATATCGTAGCCCGAATGGAGGCCAAGCATTATCTCATTACTGCTACTGGCAGCTGACAGGGAAGAAAGTGCAATAAGCATCACGAAAATGACAGCAATCTTTTTCACCATAGAAAAAATCCTCCTTCTTTTTACTTAGTTTACTGGGAAAAACTGAAATCTGGCAAAAAAAAATTCTCCCAACCTTAAAAATTGGGAGATAAGCTATAAGAGTGCTATCAGAACTTGTAGCTGACTCCAGCCTTGATGCCCCATGGCATGATTGTTCCATCGTCATTAAAAGATCCATCACCAAAATCAGAACTGACCACAGTCTTATTCAATACGTCAATTCCCACATCAGCACCTGCAAATGCTGCTATGTGATCTGTAAACTCTGCCTCAAGGCGGAGGGATGCAAGAAGTGCAAGCTTATGAATTGACGTATTATCTGCAGGAGAACTCAGGTCATAGGAAAGGCCGCCACCTGCAAGGAGTGCAAAGGAATCACCAAGCTCTGCCTTGTAATATGCAAGGATATCTGCGACAAATGATGCAGAAGCCTCTGTCTCACCCAATAAGCCTCCTACTATTTCTTCTGGAAGTGCAATATTTGTTCCAATTGCTGCATTGAGTGCAAAGCTATCTCCAAGATAGAAAAGTACATCTGCCTTCACAGGCACAATACCCTGTGTAGCTGGATCACTGTTTTCAATGAATCTGACATTCTGGCCATATCCGGACTGAAGGCCGACAAAAACTTCGTTCCTGCTTGCTGCAAAAAGAGAAGCAACAGACAGAAGGACTAAAAGAAACACTAACAGCTTTTTCTTCATACTATTTTTCTCCCAAAAATGTTTTTCTATATTATAAAACAATTTGGGCTAGACTGGTTACACTATTTTGTCTAATTATGACTGCTCATTTCTGGAATATTCCATATATGTGCCTGCCGCAGTAAGGACAGGCGGAAGAAAGCATGCTGCGCCTGATAGCACTATGGCATGAGGGGCAGAATGTCTCATCTGAAAATACTGAATTTCCGCGGTAGATATATGGAATGCTGAAACTCTCCCTAATGGCTGAATATATTCTTCCAAGGTACTCTTCAGATGTTGGAAGGGCATTTTTCATCCTGTAAGAGGGAAAGTACCTTGTCAGATGCCAGACAGAAATGCCGGCATCATCAAGAAAGCGGGCAAGATCAGAGATCATGCCACAAGTATGCATTTGCTCTATCACAAGTGTCGTGATTTCTATGTGGCTTCCATATTTCACTATCTCTTTCATAGCATTCCTGACAGCATAAGAAGAGCCATGCACAACCCTTTTATAGAACTGCTCATCTCCCTTCAAGTCAATATTGTATGCATCGATTAAGGGAAGAAGCCTCATAAGAGCTTTTCCAGAAAAGCTTCCATTGCTGACCATCACGTTCCGTATTCCATTTTCCTTTGCTTTTTCAGCTACAGCTGACATATAGTCCTGCCATACAAGAGGCTCGGTGTATGTATAGCTTATGGATGGTATCCCGTTTTCCTTGGCATAGGAGACTATTTCTTCCGCCTTCACCTTCTTCCCTTTCTGGTATCTTTGGGAAAGCTCCCAGTTCTGGCAGAAATCACAGGAGAAATTGCATCCTGACTCTGCAATGGAAAGCGTTTTGGTTCCAGGCAGAAAATGATAAAGCGGTTTCTTCTCAACAGGATCAAGCGCTATGGCTGCAATTTCCCCATAATGCGGACTGATTATGCTTCCATCCCTGTTCATCCTCATTCTGCAGGCTCCGTATTCCCCCTCTTCCAGGCTGCAAAGGCGGAAGCAGAAATCACAAGTCACCTGATCACCTCTGACTGAAAAGTCATGAAGGAGGCCTCCTTATCCTTATATGCATCCTTAGCTAAGCCAGCCTTCAGGCAAAGCTGTTCGAAAAATGTCACCTCATCCCATCCAGTTTCATCAGCAACATCAGGAAGGAAAAGTGCCCTTCTTCCCCTCAGGCTCATCATGAGGCCATCAGTTCCAAGACGGAATTCATCAAGGCTTTTAATATCTTTCATAGGAGTCAGCAGCGAAATCTCAAGTGAAATACTGCTCAGCTCATCCTTTCTTAGCGGCTTAAACCGGCAGTCATTGAATGCAGCATCCCTTACAAGCATCCTTACCATTTCATACAGGGGTGCTACAGGGTAAATATAGCCAATGCATCCCCTGAGCTCCCCATTTTTCCTCAGCGTGACAAAAGCACCGCACATGGCATCACACTCTTTCATATCCACTTTTTCATAGGTAAAAAGCGAAAAGAGGCACTCATATGCAAAGCCAAGGATTTCCTTCTTCTCTTCTTCCTTCATTCATCACTCCCAGATAATGCCGACATAAGAGACGAAATCCTCAGGATCATCCCTGAGTATATCATAAGACGTGTAGTGATCTCTTACATAGCCTTTTTTTCCCATACTCTTCATCATAAGAGAAAGGAGCATTCCTGCTGCTATGCCGCAGATTGTGGATCTTTTCTGGAGGAGGAAAAGCTTTTCCAAATTGCCTTCTATCATTTCTCCTGCCGCCTTGAGATCAAACTCACTGACTCTCCTCAGAGCATCATCTTCATATGGGCAATAGCCGAAGCGGAGGCCGTAATGGGTGAAATCTGAAGATGCTATGACTGCCGTATCTTCCGTGAGGCTGGATGAGAGAAGGGATGCATAATACTCTATATCATCAATGCTCCTAAAAGAGGAGATAAGGGCATAGCTGACAGAGAGATTCTTTTTCCTGATGAATGGAAGGAACATCTCTATTCCATGCTCTTTCTCAATTGCACGGTCATTCATCCTTGCCTCTATTGGGAACCTGAATGTACTGACATCCCCGAAAGGAGTCTCTGAAAGGGAGAATGATGATGTGATGAATTCTGATGGAGATAGCGGATAGTAATGCGATGGGCTGATGACAAGGATTTTCCTTATTTCTGGAGAAAGGGATGTAAAGAATGAGGAGATGGCAGGTGAAGAGAAATAAAGCCCTGAGTGCGGCAGCACTGCAGCTGCTGCCTTTCCTTTTCCATCAGTGCGCACAAGCTTTTCAAGCTCCATGGCATCTTCAGGATACCACGATCCTGCATACATAGCCCTTCTTTTCATTTGAACTCCTTAAGAGGTATCAGGACCTCTATCTTCATCCCTCCCCTTTCCTCCTCAGATGCTGAGATCCTCCCTCTATGGCGCTCTGTAATGGCCTTGGCAATTGCAAGACCTATGCCAAATCCTTTCTTTGCTGAATTTCTTGAAGAGTCTGCCCTGTAGAACCTATCGAATATGCTCTCCAGATTCTTCAGATTATTCTCCTCTGTCATATTTCTCACTGCAAGGGATGCGTATCTGCCGCTTATGCCAAGAAACACCTTAATAACAGAGTTCTCAAGGCTGTATTTCATTGCATTATCCAGAAGGATATACACAAGGCGTTCAAGAAGCCTTGCATCACCTGAAACCTCAATCAGGTCCGGCTTCACCTGAAGATCTATCCTCTTTCCCTCTTTTCTTGCAAGCGCACTGAAAGATGATACGGCATCCGATACAATCTCAGAAAGCGGCAGTTCGGCAAAATTGCCATCATCCTCTTCCATCTTGGAAAGGAAAACAAGATCATTTGTCAGCTCAGTCAGCCTTGCCACCTGTTTCTTTATGTCCTCAGTCCATTCGCTTTCCCCTTTCTCCAGCTCCAGGACAGAGCAGGCAGCCTCAATTACAGCAAGAGGAGTCTTTATCTCATGCCCGGCATCAGTAATAAACCTTTTCTGCTTTTCATAGCTCATGATGATCGGTTTTATGATCCTGTGGGAAAAGAGCTTTACAAGTATAAGGACCGCGATGCTGCATAATAATGCTGCAAGGGCCATGAAAAGAAGGGAAGACGTGAAATTGCTCAAGGACTCCCTGAGGCTTATGAAATAGACGCTGTGATCTGATCTGCAATAACGGTAGAAACCAACGAATCCCCTGTCATCTTTTCCATCCAGGATTTTTTTTGCTTCATGGACTATGACCATTTTCGTACCTGCATCCCAGTCCTTGAAGTTAATGTATTCTATAGTGTCATCACTATTGAATGACACTTCTATGACATTCAGTAAGTTGAATGGGGAAAGGCGTCCATTCCTGCTTACCGGAGGTGGTGGCGGATAGGAAACAGGAGGCGTCTTATGCGAGCTCGAATAGGAATCGAGGACTGAGTCAGCTTCCCTGAGGATATGCACATAGTTGAATATCCCGACAAGGACTATCGTGGATGCAAACACCAGGAGAAGGGAAATCATGGTGACCCTGATCAGCTTTCCCTCAATCTTATCTACCACTCTCTTCCTCCAGGTAATACCCGGCATTCCTGGATGCCTTAATCTCCAGGTTGGATCCAATCCTGCTGAGCTTCTTCCTTAAATATGAGATGTATACCCAGATCAGGGATGAATCAGCATTCGACTCATAGCCCCATATCCTTGAAATGAGGGACTCACTTGATATTATCTCATTTGGATGCTGGAAGAGTGAAAGGGCTATCTGGAATTCCTTATTGGTGAGCCTGAATGATCCCTTTGAAGCCGAAAGCTCGAATGTCTTAAGGTCCAGAGTGGTATTTCCCCTTTCAATATAGGATGCATCACCCTGATCCCTTACCCTTGTAAGAGCCCTTATCCGGGCAAGAAGTTCCTTAGTTGCAAAAGGCTTTGTCAGAAAGTCATCCGCGCCGTTGTCAAGACCGAGGACCTTGTCATCTATCTCGCTTTTTGCACTGAGAATGAGGATAGGGGTGAAAATCCCTTTCTTCCTGACAGTCTTAATCACGCTGATCCCATCAAGACCAGGTATCATGAGGTCAAGGATAACGAGATCATAGCCAGTATCTTCAATGAATGAGACAGCATCATTGCCATTGAAAACTGCATCCACAGAATACTTGTTTGCTTCAAGTATTGCCTTAAGCGCTTTGGAAAGCGAAAGTTCATCTTCTACAAGTAAAATCCTCATAACATAATTATGGCACAAAAAGCAGAAAATAAGGATAACTGAAAGACTGAAAAAATGAATCAAATCTTGTGATTTTCATGAAGAAAAAACTTTTCAAAAAAATATTTCCAGCTTTAATCTGCGCTTAAGGTTGATGCCGTAAAATCATAAGGGAAAAGTTGATTTGGTCTGCTGCAAAGATGCCATCCTTATTATCAACTCTTGGCAGTAGACTTTATATTACTGTTTTCAGCGGTTTTTGCCGTGAATATACATTTTTATTTAAACTACCCCTCGGCTCGTAGAAATACGAGCCACTTTTTTAAACTGAATTTTTTTTCAGTAATCCGCATAAAATTCGTGAAAATTAAGCAAAATATGGGAAAAAGGCATGCCAGAGCCTGGCAAATTCAGATCTATCCTATTTTTCACCCTACCCGTTCCGTGATAATCTATTAACATGGAATTAATAAATAATTTACTTATGGAGATATCGTGGACGTAACTTTTTCTTACTTTATATCACAGATTTTTTCATCCCCGATGCTCTTTATTTCCGCACTTCTGACTTTAGCTGTCATTTTTGTCAATGGATGGACTGACGCTCCAAATGCGATAGCAACCTGTGTTACTACCCGCTGCCTTTCAACAAGGAAGGCAATCATGATGAGCGCCGTATTCAACTTCTTCGGGGTATTCATAATGACGCATATAAATGCCAGCGTCGCATCCACCATATCAAACATGGTGGATTTCGGCAGTGATACGCATACCGCCCTGGTAGCACTTTCTGCGGCACTGCTGTCAATTGTGATCTATTCAACAGGAGCATCAAGGCTTGGGATTCCAACAAGCGAAAGCCATTCCCTGATTGCAGGACTGACAGGGGCTGCAATAGCAACACAGAACGGGCTTGGCGGCGTTAACGGGGAGGAATGGATAAAAGTCATATATGGCCTTTTTGCTTCCCTTTTCCTGGGATTCTTCATCGGCTTTGCAGTATCAAAAGCAGTTGCATTCATCTTCAGGAACATAGAAAGGAGGAAAGCAAATACCCTCTTTTCGTATGCCCAGATCGGAGGGGCTGCAGCCATGAGCTTCATGCATGGAGCACAGGACGGACAGAAATTCATTGGTGTACTCTTCCTTGCAGTTGCATTTTCCAACGGAATGAGCAGCGTTGAAGGAGTCCTGATCCCTGTCTGGCTCATGCTCCTATGCTCAATAGTCATGGGAGTCGGGACCAGCGTAGGGGGAGAAAAGATCATCAAGAGCGTTGGAATGGATATGGTCAAGCTTGAGAAATACCAGGGCTTTTCTGCAGATATCTCAGCCTCAATCTGCCTTCTACTTTCTTCCCTTTTTGGAATTCCAGTTTCCACCACACACACAAAAACAAGTGCGATTATGGGAGTCGGAGCATCCAGAAGGCTCAGTGCAATCAACTTCTCGGTTGTGAAGGAAATGATGCTGACCTGGGTATTCACATTTCCAGGCTGTGGCCTGATAAGTTTTATAACAGCAAAGCTTTTCCTGCTGTTTTTCTAGGAGGAACAAATAAATGAAAAAACAGGACTCATTTTATTTCGATAATTTCAAGGAATGTGCAGAGTGTTCCCTGAGGGCTGCAAAGCTCCTGGATGAACTGATGAACAATTACAGTAAAGAGACAATAAAGGATTATGTTGACAGGATGCATGAAATAGAACATGAAGCGGATACCAAAAAGCACGAACTGCTCAGTGTCCTGCTTAAAGCCTTCATGACACCGATAGAGAGGGATGACATACTGCTGCTTTCTTCCTGCCTGGATGAAGTGACAGACAAGATTGAGGATGTAGCGCTCAGGATGTACTGCAACAACATCGATGATGTATTTCCGCCTGCAAAGGAGATGACAAAAGTCATTATAAGAAGCTGTGAAGAGATGGTTGCAATGCTTGAAGAGTTCAAGAATTTCAAGAAATCAAAGATCCTGAAAGACA
Source organism: uncultured Spirochaetales bacterium (assembly GCA_949295125.1). Taxonomy (GTDB): domain Bacteria; phylum Spirochaetota; class Spirochaetia; order Sphaerochaetales; family Sphaerochaetaceae; genus Ornithospirochaeta. The sequence goes on along the minus strand of CASFJV010000058.1, from coordinate 3,540 downwards.
ATATCATAAGGATCAATACCCTTGAGGAAGACGGAGACAGGCTGTTCATTAACGGACTGAGGGAACTGCACATGAACTGTACGGATCCTCTCAAGGTCATTGAATGGCGTGAAGTGTTGATCTACCTTGAGAAGTGCACCGATGCAACTGAGCATGTTGCAGATGTATGTGAACGCGTTGTAATGACAAACACTTAAAAAAAGAGATCCACTGGGAATCCAGTGGATCAGCTTCCTGCTTACTCTTCATCAGCCTCATCTTCTTCATAGAATTCATCGAAGCCAGGATCTGCCCAGATGGCAGTATCATAATAGCTGTCGACGATGTTTTCAAAATTCGGAAGAAGATTGGCCATGGTCTCAAGCATATGTGGAGCCGACGCTGATGAAACATCATCAAGAGTGCGCTCAGCAAAATAATCCAGCACTTCATCGCATGCAACAACGAAATCATCAACAGCCGCTATCGTGCTGTCTGAGATATCCCGGATCTTTTTCTTCTCTTTCTTATCGATGCTGTCAACTTTTGAGAGCGGATAGATCCTGTTTGCAGAATCCAGGATATCATCCATCAGGCTGTCAAGGAAAACAAGTGATGACTCCACCTCTGAATGCAGGGAAAATAGTCCGATAAAGCCATCAGCATCAAATTCCTGCCTCTTCTCATAATCCTCCAGCTCCTCATCCAGAAGTCCGATCAGGCTGAAAAGGGTCTCAAAAGATTCCTTGACCGCATCCTTTGCATACTGCTCTTCATGTTCTGCTATATCCAACAGTGTAAACTTGTCACTCATTGTCTCCTCCTATCCAAGTTTAGAATGCTTCTTAAGGAAATTGCTGCACATGCTTTTCTGGTTTTCCGTAATGCTTTCAATTTCCCTTATATCCGCACTTTCAGTTATTTTACCATATGAATCGTTACTATAGCTCAAAAAGAGTGCTGCGTCATCTATGAAATCCCTGTACTTCATGAAAAGTTCCCTTCCATAATGCTCTATCGTCCTGGCCTCCTTCCTGTCCACCGCATTCAGGACAGCCACCATCGAGAGTACGTTTATGAGGGACTCAATCCTGTCTATTGATGAGTCAATTCCGTGAATTAGGTCTGTTATCATATACTGGCACTGTATGAAACAGACCCTCTTCATATCATCTTCCATATCCTTTGCTTTCAGCAGGGAACTGGTAAAAGATGAATGCATATCATCAAAGCATCTTATTGCAAAGGCAGCCGATTTACCTATTTCCCCATCGAATGCCTTAATGAAATCTTTTGTAGTCAGCAGCTCTTTTTCCATATTGCTCTATGTTAGCATGCCGCATATCCCTTTTCCAGGGAAATCTTCAAATCACGCTTTCAAATGTAACACCATAGGATCCGTATTCCTTCTCAAGGTTTGCGATGGAGTCTGAAACACTGTCCAGGAATGAGAAAACTTTTTCTGAATAATCCCCATCAGCAGAGGAAAACGTCCCTTCAAAACTCTCAGCAAGGGAATTCAGCGATTCTATGTAAGGCTCGCAGGAATTATTTATCTCATCTATTTCCTTCCTTACAGCCGCCCTCTCCTCATCACAGAGCCTGTCAAGTTTTGAAAGCATGTCCAGGCGGTAAAGAGATCTGTCATAATGATCCAGTTCACTCTTTAGAAGGGAGAAGGAAGAACGGAGCATCAGGAAATAGTCCAGTGCCATGGTAAGGGAGTCCTTGCTCTCACGGCCAGATATGCTGAGAGCACTCTTCATGTCGCTTATCTCCGCTTTCAGCATGCTGTAATCCTCATTTATCCTTTTAATGGTTTCACTAAGCTCAAAAATCTCACTGTCGAGGTATGTGTAAACTGTAATCATGTTCATCCCTCCTTTCTCCAAGATAACTACAAAAAGCGCAAATGGACAGATCATGGAACATCAGATATATTCTATTAAAATGGACAGCACTGTTTTTGAAGTTTTGATGATTTTCTTCCTAATCCTGCTTATTGCAGCCTTTGCACTGCTTAAAAGAGGCAGCACAAGGAAAGAAGAGAGGAAAGCCAGGGAAGAAAGGAAGAAGAGAATGGATGAGAAGGAGAAAAGGCTCAGTGCATTAAGCGAAGATGAGAAAAGGGCCACATATGCTGTTGCAATGAAAGAGAGGACAGCATTCCTTAAGAGGATTGAGAGTGAATATACTATCTTTTTCCATCCATTCAGTGATTTTGAGTATAAGGCATCGGATCCCTATTCGAATCAGCTTATAACCAGGAGCATCGGTTATTATACACTTCCAAAGGGAACAAGGAAGATTGCAGCATTTTTCTTTGAGGGGGATCTTGAATATGACAAGCTCAACTCCATAACACTGAATATCAATGGAATGGTCAACAGGAGATTCGAGGGATTCAGTGAATATATGGAAGCAAGGACTTTTGATGTGAAGGAAGGGGATCTCATCACTATTGAGATCGAATTTGATGAAAATAAGGATTTTTCCCTCAAGAATTTCGGAATACTTGTGCTTGAGGACAGGAAATAGGAAAAGGGCTGGATTTCTCCAGCCCGGAATAATCAGTACCCGAATAGAGGGATATGCACATAGAATGGCAGGTAGGTAACAATCAGCAGAACGAGTACCATGCATAAGAACAGAGGAATCATCTTCTTGGAAGTTGATTCCAGGTTAGTCTTTCCTACTGCGCATCCTACGAACAGTGCACTGCCTACCGGTGGGGTACATAGTCCGATTGCAAGGTTGAAGATGAGCATGATTCCAAAGTGGATTGAGCTCATTCCAATTGACTGCACTACTGGAAGGAGTATCGGCGTCATGATGATAATCAGCGGTGCCATATCCATGAAGCATCCAAGAACCATCAGAAGGATATTGATGATCAGAAGGATGATGATAGGATTGTCGCTTATTCCAATAAGGCCGTTTGTAACAGCCGTCGGGATCCTGAGAAGTGTCATCATGTATGCAAATGCCTTTGCCGTTGCAATAAGAGTAAGAACAACTGCGAGTGTCTTCAGTGAGTTCTTCAGGACATTTCCAAAATCCTTGAGCTTAGCTGTGCGGAAGATGAAGTATGTCAGGATGAATGTGTAGAAACATGCAACTGCTGAGCTCTCCGTTGCAGTAAAGACACCCATTCCTGTTCCAACCATGATGATAACAAGTGTCATCATAGGAAGTATTGCGTTGCATATTGTCTGGACGCACTTTCCCATCTCAATGTCAAAAAGAGGTGTCTGCACTTTAAGCCAGCTTGTTGGTACCTTATGTGCACTGAACGGCTTTTCACCCTCCTGGTGGCGTGAGAACCTGAACCATCTTGCACTGTCTCCGACAAAGAGCTTCTCTCCTTTAGGGAAGTTGTATTTCTTTCCAAGGAAAAAGCAGAGAACCATGAAAGCAACACCAAGGAATATGCCAGGTGCAAATCCTGCAATGAAGAGATCTCCAATCGATACTCCGCCTCCTGCTGCAAGAGCATAGATAACCATGTTGTGTGATGGCGGAATCAGTACTCCCTGGCATGCTGTTGTTACTGTAAGGCCT
>CASFJV010000057.1 GCA_949295125.1 uncultured Spirochaetales bacterium | reverse complement strand
AAGTGAAGACATCAAGTTCCTTCCGCTTTACATGGGCTTGGATAATGAAGAGAGCTATGGACTCAACATCGGAACCGAAAACTACCTCTGCATCAACAAGATGGCAAGCGCTGAGGCACAGGCCAACGCAGACAAGTTCCTTACATGGCTCTATTCTTCCGAAACAGGAAAGAAGATCGTCACCAACGACCTGATGTTCATCACTCCGTTCAATTCATTCTCTTCTGACGAGGTTCCAAACGATCCTCTCGCCAAGGAAGTGAACCGCTGGATGACAAAAGACGGAATCAAGAGCGTCGAGTGGGTGTTCCAGGGAATTCCTTCAGAACAGTGGAAGTCTGATTTCGGTGGTGCGTTGCTCCAGTACATCAACGGTTCCTGCACTTGGTCCGATGTCGTAAAGACATGTCAGGATTCCTGGGCAAGGGAAGCCAAACTTACCGGAAGATAATCGTTAACCAAAATTTTACGGCCGTCTATTTCAATAATGCGGAAGGACGGCCTTTTTTAAAGAGGATATTATGGAAAAGAGTCTGAAAAAATATTTTCCACTTTTTGCACTTCCGGCCCTCATTTGCTTTTCACTGGCATTCCTCATCCCGATGATCTGGGGCCTGATTCTTTCATTTTGTGAATTTTCGACGATCACAAATGCCAGCTTTGTGGGTTTGAGAAACTATCTCGATGCTTTCAGAATCGACAATTACTTCACCCATTCCTTTTGGTTCACACTGGCTTTTACCGTTGTATCAGTCATAACAATAAATGTTTTTGCCTTCACGTTTGCCATGCTGCTTACACGCAACATTCCAGGGACAAATGCATTCAGAACAATATTCTTCATGCCAAACCTTATCGGCGGAATCGTATTGGGATATGTATGGCAGGGCATAATCAACGGTGTGCTTTTCTATTTTGAAAAAACTTTGCTGATTAATCCGGACTATGGTTTTTGGGGACTTGTGATTCTCATGAACTGGCAAAATGTCGGTTACATGATGGTGATCTACATTGCAGCCATCCAGAACATACCCACAGATATGCTTGAGGCTGCGGCTATAGACGGTGCAAATTCACGGACAACTCTTTTCAAGATCGTGATTCCGGCAGTGATGCCAAGCATCACAATCTGTCTGTTCATGACCATCACAAACGGCTTCAAGCTGTTTGACCAGAACCTCGCACTTACAGCAGGCCAGCCTGCAAGACAGACAGAGATGATGGCGCTCAACATCTATCAGACCTTCTATAACCGCCCTGGATTTGAAGGGGTTGGACAGGCGAAGGCCGTGATATTCACATTGATTGTAGCTGTGATAGCACTCTTGCAGCTGTTCATAACAAGAAGAAAGGAGTATGAAAACTAATGGCACAGGTAGGTAACAAATATACAAAATGGATCATGCTTGCAATCCTTATCGTAGTTGCCGCATTCATCCTCTTTCCAGTATTGATCGTAGTTTACAATTCCTTCAAGGGAACGCTTTTTGTAAGCAACAATCTTTTTGCACTTCCCAATTCACAGTCATTCGTGAGTTTCTCCAACTATACAGGTGGAATTGCAAGGATAAATTTCTTCAGCGCTTTCGGGTATTCGCTTTGGATCACAGTATCATCAGTGATCTTCATCCTTCTTCTGACCAGCATGCTTGCCTGGTACATCACAAGAGTTAAGGGCGGATTTACCAAAGGGATATACTATCTTCTGGTGATTTCCATGATTGTGCCCTTCCAGATGGTGATGTTCACAATGAGTAAATTTGCAAACATGATCCATCTGGACAACCCGGTAGGAATCATCGTACTTTACGTTGGATTTGGATGCGGACTCTCCACATTCATGTTCTCCGGTTTCATCAAGAGCATTCCCCTAGCCCTTGAAGAAGCGGCAATGATAGACGGTGCCACACCTGTCAGGACATTCTTTTCTGTAGTGTTTCCAATGCTGAAAAGCACAGCAGTCACAATTGCCATACTCAATACGATGTGGGTATGGAATGACTACCTGATGCCGTATCTTACAATCGGTACGAATTACAGGACAATTCCTGTGGCAATACAGTATCTGCGCGGCGGCTATGGCTCAGTTGATATGGGAGCCATGATGGCAATGCTTGTCCTGGCAATGCTTCCAGTCATCATATTCTACCTGCTATGCCAGAAGCATATCATCAAAGGCGTGCTTGCAGGTGCGGTAAAAGGGTAAACAATGGCAAAAGTAGTTACAATGAAAGACATTGCAGATTCACTGGGGATATCAAAAGCGACAGTATCCCTGGCTTTTAACAGCCCGGAGAAGATCAAGAGCGAGACCCATAAGAAGATCATGGATAAGGCCAGGGAGCTTGAGTATCTTCCAAATCCTGCTGCAAAACGCCTTAGCATTGGTAAAAACTACACTGTCGGATTCCTCCTTCCCCAGAGCATTTCAAGAAGCCTGGACAACCCATATGCCGTTGAAGTGCTGAAAGGCATCGGAGCAGAATGTGAAAAGAGGGGTTATACAGTCCTTATAATCCCTCCTCTCAAATCCAGCATACGCGATGCGCTGATGAATGCAGCTGTTGATGGAATCATCGCAATGGGAGTCAGGTTCACAGGATCCATAAAAGATGTCCTGATGCGCCGCCATATCCCTGCGGTAAGCATAGATGGAAGGAAATCAGACGGAATAAACAGCATAAACATTGACGATGAAAGCGCAGCGTACGAACAGATGAAATACGTACTTGGCCATGGGCACAGGAACATTCTGGTAATAGAGCTGGGAAGGGATGAATACGATCAGGCTGAATGTGATGAAGATTCAACCGGAGAAAGAAGGCTAAAGGGATATGGCAGAGCTTTAAAAGAAGCTGGGCTCTCTATTGATGATGTAAAAAGGATAACCTGCACTCCGGGCATAGAAGATGGTAAGCGGGCATTTGAGAAATATTATGATCTCTATAAGCCGACTGCCATCATTTCAATGTCAGATGCAGTTGCATTTGGCATCATAAAGAAAGCAAGGGAAAAAGGCATAGGCATTCCTAAGGATCTGAGCATAATAGGCTTTGATGGCCTCTCTGAGAATTATTTTGATTTCACCCTCTCCACGGTCAGGCAGCCAGCCTATGAAAAGGGATCTAAGGCTGCAGAGCTCCTTTTCTCGGCAATGGATGATGACGGCATAAGGGGTAAGTCCATCTATGTGGACTACTGCCTTATTGAGGGCGAAAGCGTAAGAAGTATCTGAGGAAGAATAATGGATATAAAGTACAGAAGACACAGTGGCATACTGATGCATATTACAAGCCTTCCATCCCCATATGGAATTGGAGACCTTGGAAGAGGAGCATATTCCTTTGCTGAAAAGGTGAAGAAAGCAGGTTTTGACCTATGGCAGATACTGCCTCTTGGCCCTACAGGATATGGTAATTCCCCCTACTCTCCCAGAAGCAGCTTCGCCTCCAATGAACTGCTGTTAAGCCCTGAAAAACTTTTTGAAAAAGGCTATCTCAAGAAAGCGGATATTGAAAGGATTCCTTCTTTCAGATCTGATAAAGTCGAATTTGACAAGGTCATAAACTATAAGCTGCCCCTTTTGAAGAAAGCCGCATCAGAATTCCTGAAAAGAGACGGGAATAATGAAAGGTACAAAGACTTTCTTGAAAAGGAGAAGTACTGGCTTGAAGACTACGCTCTCTTCATGGTGCTGTATGAGAAGTACGCAGATGCAAGATGGGATCTCTGGCAGGAGGAAGAGAGCACAAGGGAAGCAGAGGCAATTAATCATATAAGGGAAGAGAAGAAGGATGAAATAGAAATATTCAAGGCACTGCAGTTCCTTTTTGATGAACAGTGGATGGAACTCAAAAGCTATGTGAATTCCCTTGGAATGAGGATCATTGGAGATATCCCGATCTTTGTTGGAAAAGACAGTGCTGATGCATGGAGCAGGCCATATCTTTTCAAGCGGGATGAAAATGGGCACTTCAGCAAGGTCTCAGGGGTTCCGCCAGACAACTTTTCCCCTACAGGCCAGCTCTGGGGAAATCCGGTATATGACTGGGCAGTACATGAAAAAGATCATTTTTCCTGGTGGAAGGAAAGGATAAAGAGAACAATGGAATATGTTGATATACTCCGCATAGACCACTTCAGGGGATTTGACGCCTATTATGAGATAGATGCTTCTGCAAAAGATGCATCAAGCGGAGTCTGGATGGCAAGCCCTGGAAAAGAACTGTTTGAGGAGATGAGAAAAGAGCTTGGTAACCTGAATATCATCGCAGAAGATCTTGGACTGCTGACAGAAAGCGTTGAAGAGCTGAGGGACAGCAATAACTTTCCCGGCATGAAGATTGCCCATGACGGCTTCATCCCAAAAAACGGCAGTCTCAATGGACTTGATGATTTCCTTCCGCATAACTATACAAGAAACTTCGTAGCCTACACTGGGACCCATGATAACAATACGACAAAAGGATGGTTTGAAAACCTTGAACAGGCTGAAAAGGAATATGTCATGAAGTACCTTGGCTGCAGTGCAGAAGACGTACCTTACGCACTCTCCCGTGCAGTAATGCTGAGCAATGCAGACTATGCAGTGCTTCCTATGCAGGACATGCTCTCACTTGGAGAGGAAGCAAGGATGAATTTCCCTTCAACATGCAATGACAAGAACTGGTCATGGCGGCTTGATGAAAGCCTTTTTGATGATGGAATCATCAGCAAATTCAGAAGCCTGAACCAGATGTCCGGGCGGGGTCTCAGCATTTAGCATTAGAGCTCATCTGTTCTTAAAAACGGGACCAGATGAGCTTTTTCCAGTATTTAATCCAAAAACTGCGGATTTCCAAAATTTAGGCTTTGCTTATTATGCTCAGGGAATTAGAATATCTGATATGATTTCAGATGAAGAGTATCAGAAGCTTCATGAAAGGCTCAGCAGATCTGCATTCAGGTCGCGCTTCCATCTCAAGGAGAGGGAAAGGGCCTATGTTCTTGAAAAAGGCATGGATACAATTGAAAGGCATGCTTATGACTTCATCATATCCCGCCTTGCTCCAGAGGATATCCCAAATGACGGGAAGCAGACCCCGATGAAGGGGCATCCGGTGTTCATTGCCCAGCATGCAACAGCTCTCTGCTGCAGGGGATGCGCAGAGAAATGGCATAAGATCAGCAAGGGAAGAAAAATGACCGAAAGCGAAATAGATTACGCAGTTTCGGTCATCATGCATTACATAAGGGATGAAATGGCTAGCGGGCGATAGTGGAATCATCCCCTATTGCAGAGTATTTCAGCCATTCAGGATCTATTGAGAATACGATATCCGTATCCACATACGTCCAGCTCTTCTGTATTTCTTTCATTATCTCTTTCCTGATCTTATCAAGGACAGCTATCTTCTCTTCCCTCTTGAGGAATATGTGTATCGTAGAAAGCAGTACCCTGCCCTGCTTTGAAGAATATGCCATATAGCTTTTGAAATCGTACTTGCTCTTATACTTTTCAAGTATGGCATCCAGTTCTTCCTGCACACTCTCTGGCGGTGCTGCAGACAGCAGTTCCCTTATGCTGTTGAAAAGCATCTTAAATAGAGGGAAACAAAGTGATATTACAAAAGCAATTGTAATTAAAGGATCAATATAGGCTGCGATTTCAGGATGACCAGTTCTGTCTAGAATCGCCATTATTGCAAAGGAAAGCAGCACTGCAACGCTTAAAAGGGTGTCATTTATCCAGCTGCGTGCTTCTGCAAATAAGAGAGGAGATCCCATCTTCCTAGCATTTGTATACAGTATCTTCCAGACAATAGCACATCCTACAATGGAAAGGCCTGTGAATATCATGCCAAGGTTTGCCTCTGTCCTGTAGCCTCCGCTGAAGAGAGCAGTAAGCGCACTGGAGCCAAGAATGAAATTCATTGTCAGCAGGGCAACAGTCCTCAGTGCAATGAAAAAAGGCTCAAATGCACCATAGCCGAACTGGTATTTCTCATCATCCTTTTTCAGCGCAATCTTAAGCACGAATGATGAAGAGAGGATGAACAGGCTCTGGATGAATGAATACATTCCATCAAGAAGCATCGATTTCGAGTCTGCCATGAAAGCAAACATCACGCCTAGCACACCAAAAAGAAAACAAACTATTGTTGTGCCCCTTAAAATTCTTAATTCCTTCTGATTATTCATAAAATCTACGGCCAAACAGCCGCTCCTTCAGGTCATAACTAAGACCAGTATCTATAAATATTATACCATGAGTTATATAAGATGTAAAGCCATACTCAAAATATGCAATAAAACAAAAGAACCACTGCACAAAAACACTACATTTAGCGTTTATTAAATATCGCTTAGAGAAAAGTTCACAAAACAGCAAAATAAAAAATAAAAACCGCCCCAGAGGAGGTGTTTTTACCTGGGGCGGAAAAAGGGGATGGGCACAAGGATTGAGAAAAAGACTCAATCACTACACTATTAAAAGTGTAATTTGCTTTTGTATGCTTCATCAAAGTTTTAGGGAGGATAACCACAAAAACATTGACCAACCTTATAATACCACAAATTATTTAAACGTCAATATAATTCTTGAAAAAATTTTTATCTGGCTGTAAAATTTAGACCAGATGGAATTAAGAGAAAAAGTTCTAAAAAAATACAGGAAGCTGATTGTCAATGAAATTGTCCCTATTGGAAGCAATTTGCCAAGCCAGAGGGAACTAGCAGAGAAGGAAGGGTTAACCAAAAGTGTTGCAAACTCCATTTACCTTGAACTTGAGCATGACGGGCTTGTTGAAATTAATTCCAGGAGGAACACCGTTGTCAGGGACTGGAAGAATATGCCAAACACAAACACAATTACAAGCATAATAGAAGTTGCAATTGAGGAACCTACGGACTGCGTTATAAGGGATTTTGAAGAGTTCAGGGTGCTTAATGAGGGAAAAGCTGCTGCGCTTTCTGCCCAGCACAGGACAGAGGAAGATCTTATGAAACTAAAAAGCGCGCTTGATAGAATAAGAAAAGCAGACAACGTCGATGAATTTGCAAGTGCACATCTCGATTTCCACCTTGCAATCTTTTCATCAAGCCATAATATCGTTCTATCTGCTATTGCAGCAAGAATGTCTGCCATCTATTACCACTGGGGTTCCCTCAATTACTCAGAAAGCCTCTATCCCTTGAGTGATCTCCTTGAGAAAGTATATGAACATATAGAAAACAGGGATTCTGTACATGCTGAGGCATCAATGAATATTTACTCGTATGAGAGTTCAATTTCTCTTAATCTCGGTAGTAAATAATCTGAGTTCGGAATATAAATTAGTATTTAATTTATTAGATTCGTTTTTTGTTTAATATAAAAAGATAAAGAATGGAAAACGGAAATTTTCGAATTAGAAACATCTAAACGATGGATTTCCATATTCCCACTTGCATAATGCAGTGCAGCTTTCAACAAAAAAAATGCGGCTTTCCTGCAGGAGGAAAGCCAAATACCCCAAAAATATATTGTGCGTTGGTGCACGAATAACATACAGTTAAAAAGATCTAAGCATACTTTGTATGAAGTACATTCAGACCATCAAGGAACTTCTTATCCTTGCTTGATGCAAGGGATACAAGTTTGCCCTCACCACTGCCATCATCAAAATAGACAAGATCGGAAGACATCTTGAAAAGCTGATAAGCATAGCAAGTGGAATAGAAGTTTTTCTCAATAAGGAACTTGATTGAATCAATATAGTAATAGGTACTGATAAGATTCAGGAAGTTCCATACTTCCCCATAACGGGAATTGCGTATGCTGAAATCCAGTTCATTGACCTTTGACCTGATTTCAGCAAACGCCCTGTTCCTTATATCCAGATCCTTTATTCCAGAGACAAAGGAACAGGAAGATTGCTTATTCTTTTGGAGGAAGAATCGTGCTTCACCAATCTGGAAGGATGAGAAGAAGCCTTCAAAATCGAATGAAGCAAATAAAGGAGAGAATGCTGAGCCCCTGAGAACTTTGGAAAGATCATCAGGCTTAACATCATTTACACACCTTACCTTCGCAATGGCTTTTATATATTTTGCCTCATCTTTGAAAAGGGAATCCAGCTGACCATCTAAATTCCTCGAGACTGTATTCAGTATTTCATAAGGTCCAAGGACCATTAGCTTCCTTCCAGAATATTTAAGAAGATCAGATGAGCAAATGCCTTCTAAAGTGCATGAATCAGCTTTTCTTTCACTTGATGTACTTGCAGAAAGAATTGAACCTGCTGCAGAATCTAGCGCAATATCTGAAAAAGCTACATTGCCACAATTATAAGAAGTGTAACTGAGTTTATTATTTACTGTATTCATTTCTCCCCTCCTTAATAATCGTGATGAAAGTCATCTTTTCCTCTTTACAACTACATTATAACATCCTATAACGTTAATTTCAAACAAAATTTTTACAGAAACTGTCATTATAGGCTATCGTTTTATATTATTTAGATTTCCTAACTATATAATTTTCTCTTAATATATAATTAATAATTTATATATTTATTTTTTTATTATTTAATTTCAATATTCGGAATTAAGTTTGTTTTTTTACTCTCAAATTATGTTCACTCTTTCGCTTTTTTCTGCTGCTTCCAGCAACTTCAAAGTTCTTAATATTTGATCAAAAAATCCCCCTATCAAAAAAAGAAAAATATATTAGCGCCGTTGAATATTAAAGATAGAATAAAAAAGCTAATTTTCTATTTTGATATCCTATTTGAAATCATTTTTTTTAATTCTATGGTTTTAATCTTTAAAATATTATTTTGTTATATTTACTTACAAAATTATGTTGCTTCTAATCATGCATATTCTGCATTTTTGGGCGCTATTATGTTCTCGATATCCCAGTTTTACTTCAATATTATTAGTTTCAGCTTGATTTAAGCCTTTATTTATTTTTTTGCCTGCTGTTTTATTACTACAAGTACCATTTATTTTAACTGCATTCAAATACAACATTTTTATGATATATGTTTGCTCTAAACTTATTTTTAAGTTTTAATTTATGCCATTCTACCAAATACTTTATTTGCCTATAGTTTTCTTAACTTCTACTTTTTGGTCTAAAACTTATTCCATCGATAGAAATCGATATTCTCGATTGCCTTCCTTTTCTCGATTGATTCTGATAAAAATCTTCCTGAGTGAATTTTCTTCAATTTCATGCTTCATCTTTTCTAGACACTTGTCTAGTTTTAAATTTCTTCTCATTTTCCCTGCATGAAATTCACTTTTCATGATCCGTTTTTTCTATATTGCTTTTATCATCTGTTTTTCAGAATCAGGGATTAGCTGAAATTTAACTTTATTATTGTCCTGGATGACAGGCTTTTAATTATTCTCCGCACTATAGCAATTAGTATTTTTCCAGAAGTACAACAGCCTCAACATGCCTGGTCCTTGGGAACATGTCCACAGGCTGAACGGCAACAGTTTTATAGTTTCCAAATTTCTCTAAATACCTAATATCGCGTTCACATGTTTCTGGATTGCAGCTTATATACACAACCTTCCTTGGCCCAACTTTAATAAGGGAAGAGAGAAACTTCTCATCAGATCCTTTTCTAGGCGGATCAAGAAAAGCAACGTCATATTTCTCTTTATTCCTTGCCTCATTCTTTAGGAAGGCTGATGCATCTGAAGCTTCAAAACGGACATTTGCAATTCCGTTCTCTTCTGCGCTTCTTCTTGCCTGGTCAACAGCATCACTGTTTTCTTCAACGCCAATGACTTCTTTTGAATAGCGGGATGCAATCATTGAAATTGTACCTGTGCCAGAGTATGCATCAAGAACACGCTCTATTTTGCTGAGGCCAGCCATTTTAATTGCCATTGCATAAAGCCTTTCGGTCTGGCTGTCATTGATTTGGAAAAAGGAAGAGGGAGATATCCTGAAATCAAGGTCAAAAAGCTTTGAGTGGATGAAGCCTGGACCGACAAGAGTCTTAACAGGATTGGACGAGAGGATCATTGATGTTTTTTCATCATTCACCTGGAAAGAAACAGTTACCACGCATTCATTCTCCTGTTTTATGGACCTTGCGAATTCCTTAAGCCTCTTCACTTTTGAATGCCCTAAGATCAGGAGGACGAGAACCTCTCCTGTCTTATTCCCTCTTCTGAGCAGAACATGCCTGAGATCCCCGGAGAACCTGTCTTCATCATATGGCGTAATGCCATAGCTCTTCATCAGCTTCCTTATCGACCTCAGTATTTCTCCTGAGCCATCAAATTCCAAAGGGCAGTTCCTCTTTTCAACAAGGCGGTGAGTGCCCTTTATATACAGGCCTGAAATAATCCTGCCTGACCTGTCATATCCAAATGATGCAGCAACCTTATTCCTGTATCCATAGATTTCAGATCCAATAGTCTCATATGTCGGGCAATGGAACTTGAAAAGGGAATGGACATACTCCGTTTTATCATCAAGCTCATCCTCATATGAGCATGAATAATCACATGCACCGCATTTACTGAATAATGGACAGATCTCTTTTTTCATTGAATCATCCTCAAGGCATTCAGCCATCTGAACTTCTCAAGCTGCCTTAAGCTTAAGCCAGCTTTCAATAATGGATCAAACAGTTTTTCATAATCAAGAGGGGAAGCTATGTCCAGAATTCCTAAGGTACCATCCAGATCGCTTCCAAAAGCAATTGCATCCTCTCCAGCAACATTATAGAAATGCATTATGTGTGACACAATGTCATCTAATCGTGAATGCATTTTGCTGAAGTCAGTCCCTTCTGGATAGCTAGAAAGGAAAACAGGGCAGACATTTACGCCTATCACGCCTTCCCTGTCAGCAATTTTATGTGCCATGTCATCTGTAATGTTGCGCTGATGGTCCATAAGTTCCCTTGAATTTGAATGGGTTGCACACATCCTCACTTTCTGCCTGTATATGTCATAGAATCCGCCGTCATTAAGATGGGAAACATCCACTGTTATACCCATCCCTGAAAGGATCTCTACAGCCTCAGATCCTTTTTCCTTAAGCCCTTCCGACATTGTAAGGCTATCCGATGAATTCGGGTAAGCATAGGCATTCTCATTGTTCCATATGAGAGAGGCAATCTTAACACCCCACTTTCCAAGCATCTCAAGCTTTGAATTATCTCCATCAAGAGGCCCTAAATCCTCAACAGTCAGCACTGCATTTGCCCCATTGAGGATATCCTCCCAATGGAAGGCCTGCCTAAGCTTTCCTCCAGAGCTATTGATTTCTTTTTCAAAACGGTCGTGAAGCTTTAGGAAGTACTCATATCTTGAAATGCCAAACCTGTTTTCCGGAGGAGTGAAAAGAGCAAAGCATACAGCTTTCACATGGGCCTTATCCATCCTCTCAAAATCAACAGAAAGAGAGTTTTTCATAAGTGTTTCCCCGTCCCCTTTTTCCAGCAGGGCATAAATCGTATCTGTATGGAGATCTATCATAATCGGTTTCTCATCTTCCCTGGCGTCATTCCCTTTATCTTCTTGAATACCCGGCAGAAATATGCCTGATCCTGGAATCCTGTACGGTAGGCAACCTCATTAACGCTCATTGCTTCCTGCCTGAGCATTTCAGAAGCAAGGTAAATCCTGTAACGGTTAAGGTAATCCCATGGAGAAAGCCCTATTTCCTTCCGGAATATCCTGGTAAGATAGTCTTCACTTACATTTACGCTCTCAGCAAGCTGCCATCTTGTGAGCTGGCTTGTGGCATGATCCAGAAGATAGCCAAGAGTCTTTTTCACTATTGCTCCGGTAAAGGTCGGCAGTATTTCTGAGCCTGCAAGAAGAGAATTGAAACGTGCTATGAAATCATCACTCTCAGCAATGCATGAATTCACAAGGATCAGCTTTGGAACTGGGCAGAGGGAGTTTGCGTACTCAGCACTGAATGTGCCAAGCATGACAATTATATTGAAATTGACATCATGGTTTTTCCTGAATTCTATTATTTCCTTCGCGCTTATTTCCTTTGTTATGATCAGCAGCCTCGCACGCCTTTCACGGTCTGCTCTCTCATACTCATCAAGTGTGCTGATATCTATTGTGTTCTTTTCAGACAGTATTTTCTTCATGCTCTCTGGAAGTGGACCGAGAATCAGGACAGGAGGAGTATCAAAATCCCTGATCATGCTGTCAACCAGGGATAGAGGAGAGTAATCTCCATCGGGAGTGCCATAAAAATACAGCGGAATCCTGGAGGCTGAACTATCCCTTGAAAGGCTTCTTAATATGCTGAGAACATCATAGCCATCATCGCCAATTCTCCAGCAGACAGCCCCGATTTCCTTTGCGTCATTCCGTGATCTGAAAGCATCCTTTCTTTCCATCATCCTGTCATAGAATGGAAGAATCATGCCATCTGAAAGGATTAAAAGCTTTTTATCTGCAATCTTCGCACTTTCAAGGGAGAATGTCGGGATTGCAAAACTCAGGTCAAGCTCACCGACATGAGCACTGAGAGAGCCCTGATGCATTACCATGATGCGTTCAGAGAGAAGGAATGAAGAGTCATTGAGCAGGAGGGTATAGTCCAGCATTCCATCGGAGATGATGCTGAGTTCAGGTCCGCTCTTTCCGCTTATTATCTTCATGCTCACATCGCATCCATTGCTTCTGGAAAGTGAAATCAGCAGCTCTAAGGCCTCCCTGAGCCTTATCCTGTCAAAATAGATGAGAGGAATTTCATCGCATATCTCAATTCTTACCCCCAGCTCGGATGCAATTTCCTCAGCAACGAGGGAGAGGGAGAGCAGATACGGTTCAATCTCCAGCTCTCCTGTCTGGGCAAGAGATAAGTCCAGCATATGGTTTGCAGTCCCTATTTCCTTATCTACGGCCTTCCGGTATTCTTCATCCATAGGAATGGATGCTATAAGGTTCTTTATCCTGATAAGAGGATCCCTTAAGTCTTCAGAAACGTTTGAAAAGAATTCATTGCGTGCTTTTTCTGCATTCTCTGCCAGTATTCTGGCCTTGTTGCTGGACTCCAGAAGGTACGTTCCCTGCACTGCAGAGCTCAGCGATGTCCTTATTTCCTCGCAAAGCGGGCCATCATGGCTGTCTGACCTGAGAACCAGGTATCCTATTTCATTGTTCTCTGAATAAAGAGAGCTAACGACATACACACCAGGCCCTATATTCTCTGAAATCTGCTCAGGAAGAATGAGATCCTCATCAAATTCAATTGCCTTATCATATATTGTGTTCCTGTCAAAACCGGAAACGAACCTGCTTTTTATGCTCTCAGTTTTCAGTATCACGAATGCTGCGGTCACAGATAGCTTAGGCAGATATTTCTGAAGGCTGTATGAGAGAGATGAAAAACTCTTTAAGCTGAGCAGTTCGCACTTGAGGCTGTTAAGCACTTCATCACGCTCAATCCGGTCAAACTTATTCAGAAGGTTTACCCTTGCCAGGGCAGTTCCAACAAGCTGCATGAGTTTTGTGTATGCAAGGTTCCTGAAATCTTCATGCTTATTTATATTGAGGCTCCAGCTGATTGCCTCATAAATGAGATTCACATCAAATCCACGCCTTAAAAGCTTCTCAAAAAGAATTGAACAAGAGTAAAGCAGCTCCTCAACTTCGTCCTCAAGAAGAGGAAAGCCAAAAGACAGGTTCATTGCCTTCTCAAAGAGGATTTTCTCCTCTTCCTTGAAGCAGAATATACGGTTAGCCCATTCTATGAAGCTGGCTTTATCCTTTATAGTTTCCAGGGCTTTCTCACGCCCTCCAAAAGAGTCGGAACAGCCACAGCTGCGCCTGATGACAAGCTCAGCCGGAAGCATGACATCAGGACAGTCATCAACGCCGTCTTCTGAGTTCAGGATACCTTTGATCAGGGTATATGCCATAATTCCCATCCTCTCATATGGCATGCTGACTGTTGTGCATGGAACGCGCAGAAGCTGGCTTTCAGAGCTGTTATTGAACCCAGCAAGAGCCAGATCTTTAGGTATCCTTATTCCTTTCTTTTCAAGGTAGCGGCCGGCAGAAAGCATCATAAGGTCGCTAGCAGAGCACAGCGCATCAAAATCCTTACCTGGCTCCAGCCCCCTCTTTTCACAGAGCTCTTTTATTGCATCTTCCCCCTGTGACCATGAAAATGGTGATGAAATAAGGCGATCATCTATGGTGATACCGCTTTCTTTAAGGGCATCAAGATATGCCCTGAACCTGTCCTGTGAGGATTCATGGTTCTCAGGCCCTCTCACATACGCTATCTTCCTCTTGCCATGTACCTTGATAAGATGCTGCACCGCGCTTTTGAACCCATCATATGCGTCAAAGCTGATCTCCGCATGGCCAGGGCACTTTAGCCCTATAGTCACAAAAGGAAGGGCCGAAAAATGCTCCCTGTGGTATTCAATCACATCTTCTTTTGAGACTATGCCACATAAAGCAGATGCCCATGAGATAAGTCCATCAATATTCCTTCCATTCACCAAAGGGGCGACAGAAGACCTCATAGCTTCATTGTCTTCCTCGCACTCAAGCCTCCCAAGCGGGAATATGAATAAATAATCAGAACTCGATGCAGCATGGTCAGCAATTGAAGACCAGAGGCTTTGGGAAGAACCTGTATGTATGCTAGCAAGTGTAAAACCTATGCGGTGGGATTTCATGAATGCATTATATCATGAATCATTGCAAAAAAGCAGGCTTAAATTCAGAAAGCCCACTATAAGCCAGGCTAGCTATCTTTTCTGCCCCTTCTGGGCGCAGATGCGTATTGTCATCCTTGCCTTCCGGGTAGTTTCCATAAATGCCAGGACCAAAATTCATGAAGAAATCCCTACTCTTCATTTCTCCAGCAGATCTGAGAAGATCCATAGACATGGAAGTCATATCCACCAATGGGATTCCAAGCTCCCTTGATGCCTCCTTCATTGCCTTAGGATAGTCTCCATGGGTATCTTCCAGAACACCGTCAATGAAATTCCTTCTTGCAATCGGCGTGAGGAAATACACAGCTACACCCTTCTTTTTCAGGGACAGTGCCATAAATTTCAAATTATCCTTAAAGCTTGTCCACGGCTCAGTATGCCGCTCAGCATCCGGCTTGCTTTCATTATGTCCATACTGTATAAGGGCAGCATCACCCTCTTTTGCACATTCAAGCGCATTGAAGAAATCACCATTGGACAAAACGAGCTTGGTGCTCCTTCCATTGATTGCCCTGTTATCCAGGATCCAGCCGTCAGCAAGATATTTTGAGAAACACTCTCCCCACCCTGTTTCAGGCCTGGAATCTTCTGTTTTTATAGCGGCCGTAGAATCTCCAAAAATAAAAAGGACTGGCATCCATAACCTCCATATGAGTAAATTAATCCTCCAAGAAATCCTTGGAGGAAAGGAGAACTTTTATATCTATCGGATTAAGCAGCCATCCTCAATGAGGAAAGCATCGTCTGTTCCGGTAAAAGAGACATTTTTAATTTCTGCTTCGACATTCCTCAGCCTTACAGCACGGCTTGAAATTTCCGGCAGCCCCTCATACATCTCACTCTTGTCTATAGCCTCGCTCGGATTAGCTGAAAGGGAGAATGAACAGTCGCTGATCCTGAGATTTGCAATAGGCATTTCAGGAAGGCCAACTATGAAGCCGTTTGTTGCCTTGCTCTCTTTTGCATGGCAGCCTGAGATATCCACATTCCTTATGGAAGGAGTTGATGGGGTCACTGGAAGCTTTTCCAAGCTGAAGCATGACTTGTCATCACAGCCGCAGCGGTAATACATGTTGATTGCAATCGGACAGATGTTCCCTGTTATTTCCAATCCTTTGAAAGAAAGGTTTTCAATATCTCCACCCCTTCCTCTTCTGGTTTTAATCCTTATGCCGCGGTCAGTTCCAATGAATTCAGAGTCCTCAGCCTTTATATTCCTTATTCCGCCAGCCGTTTCACTTCCGATCACGATTCCTCCATGGGCAGAATAGACCCTGCAGTTCCTGACAATGACTCCATCTGTAGCCCTGGCTGTCCTGATTCCATCCTCACCGCTTCCGCTCTTGATGGCAATTCCGTCATCTCCGACATCAACAGTGCAGTTCTCGATTATGACATTTGTGCATGAATCTATATCTATGCCATCCGTATTGGGACTGTCATAAGGATTCTTAATTGAGACCCCGTCTATTGTGATATGATCCGTATAAACAGGATGCAGTGTCCAGAACGGGCTGTTGATGAGCCTGATTCCCCTTACTGCAATGTTTTTTGAATTGAGGGTCTGGAAAAGGGCAGGACGCAGGAACTGGCACTGCCTTCCGCCACCGCCTCCCGGCTGCGTCTCATAGCCAGGATTCAAAGCGGCGAACCTGAGTTCTATCTCGCTTTCAGGAGCTTTCTGTCCGTATCTTTTCCTGTTGGCAGCCTCCCACCACCATGCTCCATTTCCATCAACAGTTCCTTCTCCGCAAACTGTAACGTTATCAGCATCAGCAATCAGGAGGCATGGATGCATTGCATAACAGTTCACCCCCTCCCATCTTGTGTAGCAGGGCTCATACACTGTCTCATCTGCAATGAAAGAAAGCACAGCTCCCTTTTCAAGCTGGAGAACCGTATTGCTCCTTATTTCTATCGGCCCAAGTTCATAGACCCCTTCGGGCACAGTTATGTTTTTCCCGCCTGAGAGTGCCTCATTGAATGCTTTCTGGTTGTTGAAACCTGCTTCAGCTCTGGCACCATAAGATAAAATAGACTCAAACTCCATTTTCCAATCCTTTACAAACAGTGCTCCAGAATTTAAAATTTCCCTTATGGAAATTGGATTCAGAGCACATGATATCGGCAAGTTCGACTCTGTGGAGTCTCTTGCTTCTACTATCGAGACCTATAAGAAAGAGAGCAAGATACAGCTCGCCTTAAACAAGGTCATCCCATCATCTCCAAAGTGGACAGAGTACACTGAGGAGTATATCACATCCGTCCGTGACACATTGAAGCGCCATAGCGTCAGCGTTGCAATCGTTGGATGCTATATCAATCCCGTTCATCCAGATGAGGATGCCAGAGCTGAGCATCTTAAACGCTTCGAAAGGAGCCTTGAGCTCAATAAGGCATTTGGATGCCCATATGTTGCCACAGAAACTGGAAGCGCCAATCCCGACTGCTCATACAATGCGGCCACCAGTGAGGAGAAGACATTCACCATCTTCCTGAAGTCTGTTGAGCAGCTTCTGAAGAAGGCAGAAGATGTCAACGCCTGCGTTACGCTGGAAGCCGTTACCCGCCAGCATACAATCTGCTCTGCAGAAAGGATGAGGAGGGTTCTCGATACTTTCAGGAGTGACCACCTGAAAGTGATTTACGATCCAGTAAACCTTACAAGCTGGCTGGGCATTGAAGAGCTTGATGGATCGGTTCGTGCCGTTCCAAGCAAAGAAGCCATCCAAAGGAAGGTAAGGCACGACATAGAACTCCTATCTCCCGAAAAAATCGTTGCCATTCACTGCAAGAACTATGTTCTCGACGAGAAAGGCTGGAAAATCGGGAACAAGGCCACACTAGAAGGGGTTATTGACTGGTCCGTGATCTTCAGCCTCCTGAGAGAATACAAGATCGACGTGCCAGTGCTGCTGGAGAACCTTAATCCTTCCACTCTCAGGGAAACACTCCTCTACTTGGACACGATTTAGGAAATTCGCCGCTGGAAGAGGAAGAGATCCCTGGTGGAAGCCTTCAGCTCTCCTCCTCTTCCAGACAGGCTAGTATAAACGGTCCGACTCCTTTGAAATCGTCTGTTGCTATCTTCTCCTTCACATAGTATGCAAACGAGCCATCCCTGTATGGGTTTCCTCCAAGTCCTGCAACAGAACAGATTCCTCCAAGATGGTAAACCCCTTTATCATCCTGGCTGAGATAAATCCTCCTTATTCCATCCATAGCTTTCTTTGCTGCTGGAATGTAGGATTCATCCCCTGAGTATCCTAAACGGATGCTCTTGAACAGTGAATATGCAAACATGCTTGATGCACTTGTCTCCAGATAGTTCTTGTCCCTTCCCTTCTCATCCGGCACCTGGTACCACATGCCGCTTTCATCCTGGAAATTGAGTACAGCCTTCATGACGAGATTGAAGATCTCAATGAGCCTTCCCCTTTCCCTGTGGTCAGAAGGCAGGTAATCAAGCACATCAAGAATAGCCATTAAATACCATCCGATGGATCTGGACCAGAAATGTGGAGAGCATCCTGTAATCTCATTGCTCCACCTCTGCCCGCGGCTCTCATCAAATGCATGGTATAACAGTCCTGTATTCTTATCGAGAAGGTTTGCATAGGTCTTCTCGAGCTGGTCAGCAATATCGTCAAAAGCTTTTGCATCGCCGTACCTCTTTGCATACTCAGCATTGAAAGGTCCCTGCATGTAAAGCCCATCAAGCCAGATCTGCCATGGATAGATTTCCTTATGCCAGTAAACCCCGCAAAGGCATCTTGGCTGATTAACCAGCTGGCTTTTGAGCCTGTCCTGGGCCTTCCTGAACCTCTCTTCCCCTGACTTGTCATAAAGGGCAAAGAGAGCACGTCCAGCATTGATCTGGTCCAGGTTGTATTCACCTTCCCTGTAAGTGGCAATGCTGCCATCTTCCCCGATCAGCCGGTCATACATTCCGTATACCCAGGGATAGACAGTCTCATCGTTGTAATAATCTGCGGCCTTCAGTGATGCCAGCAGTACAAGTCCATGTTCATAGTGCCATTTCATATCGCCCGGGTGGTAATATGACTTAACGCTTTTTGCCATTTTCAGTGAAAGTGAATCCATTATATTTCCATCCTAATTTAAATTCTGGCCAGGGCAGTAAGCCCCAGCCATGAGAATATTAATAAACTAAGCCATTCTCCTGAGCATACTCGATGCCCTGAGCATTCCAGGCTTCTCCACCGATCTTATTGAACTGATCGATGAATGCGCTCCATGTCTCCGGAGTAAGCTCCCTCTGTCCTGAGAGGAACTCTGCAAGAGACTGCTCATAGTATCTGGAAACGTCAGCATTTGGAGTTGGCATCATGCCGGATCCGATAGCTGGAATCCATTCCTTTGACTGCATTTCCCTCAGAACAGTAAGAGCAGACATTGTTTTTCCGGAAGTTGCACATGTGTATGTCGGATACCTTGAGGCAAGCTCTGTATCGCTGTTGTAGAATACCATGTTTCTCAGCTGGGTATATACCTGGCCCTTTGTTCCGCTGAATGCGTTATCGCCAAGATCGCCAGCCTGTGGAACTCCGTTCTCATCGAGAACATAGTTGATTCCTTCCTGGCCCCATCCGCAGAGCAGGTATCCTTCATCAGAACTCATCCATTCAAGGAGTTCGCAGATCTTCTCTGCCTTTCCTTCATCTACTGCCTTCTGGCTGATTGCATAGATCCTGTAGTTCTGGTCATATGCTCCGATTGCAGCATATCCCTCAGGTCCTGTAACTGCATCCATAACAATCCATTCGCCTTCTGGGAAGTTGTCATCAAACGGCTTGTAGTTTGCTTCTGCTGCAAATGCTGCATTCTGCTCCTTCATGACACCGAACCTGCCCTGCTTCCAGGCTGCCCTGAAGTCATCCTTCTTATAGGAGAGCCAGTTTGGATCGATAAGGCCTTCAGCTGCCAGTGAGCGGATGAATACCATTGCATCATAGAATTCCGGGCGGTATACATTAAGTCCGAGGTGCTCGCTGTCAAAAGACCAGAGTCCTGCTACATCAAAAGCTCCAAGAAGCGGGAAGAACCTTGATCCTGGATAGCCGTTGATTGTTGAATCGGATTCAACGAATGCACCGTATCCCCAAGTATCATTCCTTCCATTTCCATCAGGATCGTTGAATGTGAATGCCCTGAGCACTTCTACAAGCTCATCAAGTGTTGTCGGAACTTCAAGTCCGAGGTTATCAAGCCAATCCTTCCTGATGAGGAGTCCTTCATTCTTTACGATTGCTCCTGGGGAGGCAAAGCCGAAACTCTCTCCGTCGATTGTTGACATCCTGATAGCATTCTCATCATACATGATCTCTGTCCTGTGTGGCATGAGGGCATAATAGTCATCAACCGGTGCTACAAGACCCTGCTTTACAAGGTTTACAAGAACAGGACGGCGTACCATGAACAGGTCAGGAAGATCATTAGCAGCTCCAGCTGCCTGGATCCTTACATCCTGGTCATTTTCATTTGATGGCAGTGCTGCAAGATGCAGATTGATATTATGTTCTTCCCTGAGAATGTCATATCCTACCCAGTCATCTGGAATAGGACCTGCTTCTGTAACAGCAGCACCATACCAGACTGTGATATCCACTGGACCTTCACTCACGGATGCTGCCTGAGAAGATTCAGCAGATCCGCCAGCAAATGCTGGTGTGAGGATAAGAGCCAGAACGAAAAATGCGATTGCTAGTTTTTTCATGAAAAACTCCTCCTTTTTCAAATATCAGTAAACCATCAACCCTTTACAGAGCCGAGGAGTGTACCCTTTGTGAAATACTTCTGGATGAACGGATATGCAATAACCATAGGAATTGCAGAAAGGAATACGGATGCAGCCTTGATTGCTGCTACCGGTGCGTTACCAAAAGCATTTACCTCTACGAACTCATTCATTCCAGATGCCATGAGGATGTTCCTCAGGAGGATCGGGAGTGGATAGAGGTCGTTATTGCTGATATAGAGCATTGCGTTGAAGAAGTTATTCCAGAACGATACTCCATAGTAGAGGCCAATTGTCATTACGATAGCCTTTGAGAGCGGAAGAATTATCTTGAGAAGCACCTGCACTTCTGAACATCCATCAATTCTTGCACTCTCCTTAAGCTCTCCAGGAATTCCATCAAAGAACTGCCTCATGATGATAAGGTTGTAGGTTGAGATTGCACCTGGAAGGAAGATAGCTACAAGATGGTTATTCAGATGAAGGCCTGTAACAAGAAGGTATGCAGGGATCATTCCAACGTTGAATACGTATGGGATAATGACAAGTACGGACAGGATCTTTCGTCCTGGCAGCGTCTTGACAGACATTACATATGCCATCGGGATCGTAAGGAAAAGAGCACATGCAACTCCTCCTACGAGAATCTTGAGGCTGTTCATGAATGCCATGGCAAAGCCATCGTTTCCTAAAAGTGCCTTATATGCATCAGGTGACCAGTCCCAGAACGGGAGGAACATACCTTCCAGATAGGTTCCGATATATGTGTTTGGCCTGAATGACAATGTGATTGTTGACCATACTGGAACGACGATGACAACAAGGATGAATACCATGAATACATCTACGATGATCTGGAATACCCTGTCGGCTGTTGTCGGACGTACAGTCTTGTTATGGAGATTCGGCTTTAAATGCTGCTTCTCCTTCTTTGCTTTTGTAGGCACTGCTGCTGCCTGTGATTTTACGTTATTCTCTGACATTTCAGTACCTCCCCTAGAATATTGATGAACCTTCATTCATCTTTGATACAAGCTTGTTGGAAACGAGCATCAGGATCATTCCGAACACTCCCTTGAAAAGGCCAACAGCAGTTGCAAGTCCGAATTCGAACTGCAGCAGTCCCTGCCTGTAAACCCATGTATCGATGATATCTGCAACAGAGTAAACCGGCTGGCTGTAGAGCATGTAGATCTGATCGAATCCAGCATCCAGGATAGTGCCTATCTTGAGAAGAAGGACAGTTACGATAACCGGCTTGATTGCAGGAAGTGTTATGTACCTGATCCTCTGCCAGCTGTTTGCTCCCTCTACCATTGCAGCTTCAAAAAGGGAAACGTCAATTCCCATAAGGGCTGCGATGAAGATGATGGCGCTCCATCCCATTTCCTTCCATGCATCAGAAAGCAGTACTACCCAAGGGAAAGCGTTTACGCTCGAAAGGAAGTCTATGCTCTCTCCGCCGCACATTCTTATCAAGTCATTAAGAACACCATCTGCAGGTGCCAGGAGTGAGAGCAGGATACCATACATGATAACCCAAGATAAGAAGTGAGGAAGGTAAGCAAGTGTCTGTACGACCTTTCTCAGTATCGGCCTTGTGCACTCATAAATTGCTATTGCAAGCAAAATGGAAAGAGGCAGGCTGATGATAATCTTTCCTACGCTGTAGAAAACCGTGTTCCTCAACAGTTCCCAGAAATAGAAAGAATTGATGAAGTTTGAGAAGTTCTCGAATCCAATCCAAGCGCTTCCCAGAACACCTTTCCTTGCCTGGAAATCTTTGAATGCAATCTGTGCATTCCAGATAGGAACATACTTGAAGATGATGTAGTAAACTAGTGGAATTATGAGAAGAAGGTATACAGAAGCATGCCTCCTGATCTCCTTTCCAAGGCGGCCTTTATTTGCAGCTAAAGGCGCATTAGCTACTACTGTCTTTGAAACTTTTTTCTGTTTTGTTTTGTCAATAGTCATGTTTGCTTCCACCTGTGTTATGAATAAAGAGTATGGTCTGATTAAAAGAATATGCAGAAAGATTTTTGCACTTTTCCGGCTTTTTAACGGTTTTTTCACAATTTCTGCGTATGAAAATTAATGCTCTTCAGCTAATATCCATATTCCACTTCCCATTCTGGGCATGGAATATAGAAAGTGGGAAACATCTGTATTACAGGTGTAATTCCTGCAAACTATGCCAATCAGGCTTCTATCTGCCTGGCTTTCTCCACAAAATGCCTTGAGGCCTGCTCAAATTCATCAAGTATGCTTTCATAATCATTACAGATAAGGCACTTACTGTTGGATCATAGTTATATTCGATGTAGTTCATCATCGCATAAGGAAGAGTATTCTTTCCCGGGCCTTTTTTCTTCCACTTTGTTGTTTTTTAGATCACTTCATTTTTCAGCATTTTAAGTATGTCTTCGGCTTTTGGAGGGCATCCTGGGACTCCGTGCACTGCATTCTTGCAGCAGGCGCCGACTCCAATATCCGTATTCCTGCCCCTGTAAGCCTGGCCAATTGCTATTTTCCTTTCGCCAAGACCTCTCAGCAAACCTTCCTCATCAAGCCTCTTCAAGGCATGGATAAGGGAAGCAAAGCAGGCAGAACATGCGTCTTCTGCAGCAGTATACCTGGCCAGTGCCCTTGCCGTTCCCCGTGGCTTTATTGCCTCTGCCTGCGGCCTGTTAAGCTCTATTATCTCAGCCTTCGATATATCTGTCTCTCCGATGCCCCACTCCTTTGCCAGGCTCAGATAGCCTATATCATCTGTAGAAAAACCCATCAGGGAAGCTCCATAGGCATCTATCAGAATGGGATTTGTAGATGCCATCATCCTGTCTGTCTCCACAGGATTTCCCCCTTCTTCAAAATCCAGGTCTCCACAGATGCTGTCAGAAATGACAAGTCCCGGTTTTATGATATCTGCTATTGCTGCAATCGGCTTCATGAGCCCGAGGCGGTGAAAATCCCTTTTGCTCCTGTCAGAAAGAAAACCCTTCAGGTTCTTCATTGCATGTGTCATCAGCGTCTGGCAGTGCCCTTTGAGGACCGGCATGTTTATTATGAAATCCGCATTGAGTGCACACTCTGCTATCTCCATGGATATTCCATGGCTTTCCATCCTGATGAACCTATCCTTCTTCGTATCTACCAGTTTTACTTTATACTTCCTGCTTATTTCATGGTAGCCAAGAAGCCTGAAAGCATCTTCAGTCCTTGATCCTACCCAGGAGCCCTCAGCAACCGTAATGTCATCAAATCCATTATCCTTGAGGTATTCAATGGCAGATACCACAATTTCAGTATGGGTGGTTGCCCCGTCTTCAGGATCTGCTGCAATAACGAAATTAGGCTTAAGGACTATCCTCTTCTTCCTGTCCCCTATCAGAGCTGCAGCATTTTCCGCATCAAGAAGATCAGATGCCATCTTCCCTATATCCTTTCCATAAGCAATATAAATCTTATTATCCATGCCTAAGATTTTGGGATACATGGGAGAAAGTATCAAGTGCGGACTTTATCTAAGGCTTTCATTAGTGCTATAAAAACAGCATGGCAGAACATAGAATGACAGAAAACAGCCCAATGGGACATATGATAAGATATGCAGTTCCCCTGGTGCTGGCATCGGCGTTCCAGCTTTTTTACAACGCAGCAGACAGCATCATTGCAGGGCGCTTCATAGGAAGGGAGGCCTTGGCTGCCACAGGAATTGCCAGCCCCATAATGAACCTGATAATCCTTTCAATTTCCGGGCTGTGCATTGGAAGCGGCGTGCTTATGAGCCAGTACTACGGGGCAAAGGAGGAGGCAAAGCTGAAAAGGGCACTCTCAACCCTCCTTCTTTTCGGCCTGGTTTTCTCGCTTCTTGTTGCCGCTCTGGGATTCATTCTGACCGAGCAGATATTAAAATGGGTGAATACTCCTGAGGATATCTTGCAGATAAGCGCAGCCTATCTCAGGATTATCTTCCTCGGAGCACCGTTCACCTATTTTTACAACGCGCTTTCTTCGGCCCTCAAAAGCGTCGGAGACTCCTCTACCCCGCTTAAGTTCCTTCTTTTTTCCTCTGCACTCAACCTAGCCCTTGACCTTGTTTTCATTGGATGCCTGGGCTTTGGAATAAGATGCAGTGCAGCAACTACAGTAATAGCTGAAGCAGTCTCCGCACTCCTTGCATTTTCATACATCTACAGGAAAGTTGCTATCCTAAAACTGGGAAAGGCAGACTTGGCAATGGACAGGGCAATGCTTAAAAAGATTCTAAGCTACGGATCAATCACGGCCCTGCAGCAGTCCGTCCAGCCGGTAGGTAAACTCATGATACAGTCGGCAGTCAACTCATTAGGAGTGGATGTGATTGCTGCATACAACGCCGTTACGAGAATTGATGACTTTGCCCTGACACCAGAGCAGAGCATAGGGCATGCGGCAACGACATTCACAGCCCAGAACAGGGGAGCAGAGAAGGAAAGGAGAATCCGCTATGGCCTTCGGGATGCCCTTGCACTTGAATTATTGTATGGAATATTCATCGGCATCGCTGTCTTTTCATTAAAAGCCCCAATCATGAGCCTTTTCAGCAGTGGAGGAAATGCAGATACAGTAATAACAGAAGGTGTTAAATACCTTGGTACAATGGCATTTTTCTATACCCTGCCAGCACTTACAAATGGAATGCAGGGCTTCATGAGGGGAATGGGCAAGATGAAGGTAACCCTCATTTCCACTGCAATACAGGTAATAATAAGGGTTATCAGTACATATGCCCTGATCCCTAAGATGGGAATAACTGCAATAAGCATTGCATGTGCCTCAGGATGGATCATGATGATGATCTTTGAATACCCATACTGCTTCCTGTACATGAGAAAGCGCAAAAGGGAAAAGAGAGCATAGAAAAAGCCCAGAGCATATGAGCCCTGGGCAATGCATGAATATTATCCGGCCTAACAGTAGAAAAGGATATCTGTATAGGTAGGCATTGGCCATTCTTTCTTATCGACAATAGTCTCAAGATGGTCTGCAACACTCCTTGCCTCTTCCATAGCCGGGATTATCATGTCTGCAGAGAATCTTGCAGCTTCATAGACATCTTCCGGAGTCTCCTTCACATCGGATGCAAGTGTTTCCACCTTATCAAGCAGAGTTGAGACGCTTGAAGAGATTTCCCTGCAGAGCCTGAGCTCTGCATCTGCATCAATGCCGATGCCCTTTTTCATTGCAATTCCTTTTGCCAGCTTGTTGGAGTAGGAAATGCATGCAGGGACAATATCCTTATTAAGCATCTCAAGCATTGTTGTAGCTTCAAGATGTATCTGCTTCTGGTACTCATCAATAAGAATCTCTTCCCTGCTCTTCAGCTCTTCAGCAGTATAGATGCCATGAATCCTGAAAAGCTTTATATTCTTCTCATCCGTATAGTGCACAAGTGCATCTGGAGTCTTCTTATAGTTCAGAAGTCCCCTTCTCTCTGCCTCTTCTTCCCATTCCTTTGAATAGCCATTGCCATTGAAGAGGATCCTCCTATGCTCAGTAAGCTCCCTTCTGATCAGGCTATGGAGTGCCTTGGAGAAATCCTCAGCACCTTCAAGCTCATCATTGAAAAGCCTGAGGCTCTCTGCAACTGCAGTATTCAGGATAGTGTTTGTGCATGCGATGTTGAAAGAGGATCCGAGCATGCGGAATTCAAACTTGTTTCCTGTAAAGGCAAAAGGACTTGTCCTGTTCCTGTCGCTGTTATCCTGTGGAAGGCGTGGGAGAACCATTCCAAGCTCAATCTTATTGCGTCCGCCGCTCTTAGCAGTGCGGCTTTCAATGATTGAGTTGATCACTTCCTCAAGCTCATCTCCAACAAATATTGAAAGAATTGCAGGAGGTGCCTCATTGGCGCCAAGCCTGTGATCGTTTCCAGCAGATGCAACAGAAAGCCTCAGGAGATCCTGATAGTCATCCACAGCCTTTATGATTGCCGTCAGGAAAAGGATGAACTGTGCATTCTCACTTGGTGTCTTGCCTGGATCCAGAAGGTTCTCTCCTTCATCTGTGGAAAGAGACCAGTTGTTATGCTTTCCAGACCCATTGATGCCTTCAAATGGCTTTTCATGGAGAAGGCATGCGAAACCATGCCTCTCTGCAACCTGCTTCATGACTTCCATCGTAAGCTGGTTTGCATCGGTTGCAATGTTTGCAGTCTCAAAAACAGGTGCCATCTCATGCTGGCATGGGGCAACCTCATTGTGTTCTGTCTTTGAAGGAATTCCAAGCTTCCAGAGCTCTTCATCCAGCTCTGCCATGAATGCCTTTACCCTTGGCCTGATGGATCCAAAATAGTGGTCTTCCTTCTCCTGCCCTTTTGGAGAGGGAGCTCCAAACAGAGTCCTTCCAGTCAGCTTGATATCGTCCCTCTTTGCATAGTCTTTCATGTCTATGAGGAAATACTCCTGTTCAGGCCCTATTGTTGCAGTAACCCTCTTAACGGCCTTGCCAAACAGCTTCAGTGTCCTGACAGCCTCCTTGGATACTGCATCCATGCTTCTTAAAAGAGGAGTCTTCTTGTCAAGGATCTGTCCGGTATATGAACAGAATGCCGTAGGAATAAAGAGCGTGTCATCCTTTATGAAGGCATAGCTTGTAGGATCCCATGCAGTATAGCCCCTTGCTTCGAATGTAGCCCTGAGGCCTCCAGAAGGGAACGAAGAAGCATCCGGTTCGCCCTTCACCAGTTCCTTGCCAGAGAAATCCATAAGCACATTGCCATTTCCATCAGGTGTAATGAAAGAATCATGTTTCTCTGCCGTGATTCCAGTCATTGGCTGGAACCAGTGTGTGAAGTGGGTTGCTCCCTTTGATACTGCCCAATCTTTCATGCATGCTGCAACAACATCTGCAACATCACTCTCCAGCGCAGTTCCTTCCTGCATTGTGCGCTTCAAAGACTTATATACAGTCTTGGGGAGTACCTGCCGCATGACATGGTCATTGAATACCATGCTGCCAAATAATTCTGGAATCTGTTTCATCTCTCCATCTCCTCTATTAAAACAGCTCTAGTTCTTGCTGTATTTGACTATTACTTCACTTGCCGCGTCAAGTAGTGTTATGCGGCAGTCCATCGCTTTCTTCTCCAGATAACGGTGGCCTTCCTCTTCTTCCATTCCTTCATTCAGGGCAAGCAGGCATTTAGCCTTTGTCAGGCGCCTCTCCTCTTCCAGGCGCCTGTTAAGTTTCCTGCATCTGCTCCTGATGTCCTCAAGCTTTCTCCTTGCAACCCTGATGTTCCTGATCATAACAGTAAACTCACTCTCAGTTACAGGCTTTGCAATCACATAGATCCCGTATTTCTCAAGCCCTATTGCAACACGCTCAGCAATTGCAGGGTTTACAAGCAGTATGATATCAAGTTCATCCCGCCTTGAGCTCTCGATTGCGAATTCCCTTGCCGATCCGTCTGAGAGCGGATTATCTATTACCAGAAGGGTGTATGGAAGATCGCAAAGTGCCATGCGTGCCTCGCGAAGCGTCTTTGCACAGTCAGAGATCACTGAACTAGATGCCAGTATTCTCTTGATCTCCATATAGGATTCTCCTGATGTGACAATCAGTGCAGTATCCATAGCGCCCTCTTTCTCCTCTATATATAAGGGAAATACCTTTCCAGCTCATATGAGTAAGCGTTTTCACTCCTCTCATATCCCTGTGCTTCCTTTGCCTTATGGGACAGGTAGTCATCAATAAGCTTCTCCGGCAGGACCTTTCTTATGAATTCACTGGATTTAGCAGCCTTAACCGCTTTCTGAAGTGTCGCCGGAATCTCCTTTAGTCCATTCCTTCCTCCTGGAGCAAAGACATCCTTATCTATTGAAGGCGGAAGTTCAAGGCAATCCTTTATCCCTTCAAATCCTGCAGAAATAAGCAGAGCTATTGCCAGATATGGATTGCAGGACGGATCTGCACTCCTGATTTCTATACGGCTGTCTATGCCTGTTGCTGCAGGTACGCGTATTAAGGTTGATCTGTTCTCAAAAGACCATGAAATCATATTAGGAGCTTCACATTTGCCAAGCCTTGCATAAGAGCCCGGAAGCGGATCAAGAAATGCAGTCACATCACCAATTCTTCTCAGTATCCCAGCAAGGAAGGATGAGGCTTTAGGATTCTTACAGGATGAGAAACCAGCAAAAAGGTTCTCCTCATTTTCAAATACTGATAGATTGATATGTAATCCACTTCCGCTTTCCCCTACTAAAGGCTTTGGCAAAAATGAAGCAAAAAGTCCATTCTGGTAACTGATAGCCTTGACTGCAGTGCGCAGCGTCATCAGGTCATCAGCAGCTTTCAAAGGGCTTGAGCACCTGAAATCTATCTCGTTCTGCCCAGGCCCTGACTCATGATGGCTCCTTTCAGCAGAAAGGCCCATCTCCTCTATTGCAAGGCATATCTCCCTTCTTATGTTCTCTCCCCTGTCCAGAGGTGCAATGTCGAAGTATCCTGCCCTGTCAAAAGGTTTGCGTGTCGGATAGCCGTTGTCATCAGTTTCAAACAGGTAGAATTCGCACTCGGGTCCAACAAGGAATGAATACCCCGCTTTCAGGGCCTTCTTCTCACATTCAGAGAGTATGTATCTTCCATCCCCTTCAAACGGCCTTCCATCAGGATATGCAATATTGCAGTAAAAACGGGCAACCCCTGATTCATGCGGCCGCCATGGAAGGATAGAGAACGTATTGAGATCAGGATGCAGGAAGAGGTCTGATTCTGACACATTGGAAAACCCTTCAATTGCCGATGCATCAAAAGATACCCCATGCTCAACTGCATGATCTATCTCACTTGCCATGATTGCTATGTTCTTCTGCCTGCCGAAGATATCACAAAAAGCAAGGCGGATGAATTTTATCTCATTATCATCAAGCAATGCCTTGATTTCTGAGAGTGTCCTTTCCATAAAGCCTCCAAAATAGAAAAAGCGCTGCAGACTATAAGATAATCCACAGCGCCCTTGCTTTCTTCTATGACGCCGATTATCCTAATTCATAAAAAAAACGTCAATAGCAAATCAGCAGAAATGGGAAAATTTTATTTTTTTCTAAAGTAATGTCAAAAACCACAAGTAATTATTAAAAGAGCATGAACGAAAAAGCTTCTCCTGTATTGACAGTTTGCCCATTTTATTTTCTAATGCAGGAAATACAGAACAAAGGCGTTCTCAAAGTAGCAATACTCTGAGTGCGCCTTTTTTATTTTTCCATGGCAAGGGAGGAATAAATATGAGGGAAGGAGAAATAAGAATACCTTCAGGCTGTGCTATCAGCGGGATATTCTCGCGGGATAGAAGCCTCATAAACGGTTCAGTGATTGCTGAATCAATTGCAGTCATGAGGGAACGTTCAAATGGCCTTGGTGGCGGATTTGCAGGATATGGAATCTACCCGCAGTATAAAGATTACTATGCAATCCACGTGTTCTATGACGGCCTTGATTCAAGAGAGGAGACAGAACGCTTCCTGGACAGGCATTTTGATATCATAAACCTGTCAAAGATTCCGACAAGGGCATCATCCGGCATTAAGGATGCGCCACTTATCTGGCGTTATTTTGTAACACCGCTTCCACATAAGCTTTCAGACAGCCATCTGGATGAGGATGAGTACACGGCACGCTGCATGATCAGGATAAACAACACTATAAAAGGCAGTTTCGTCTTCTCATGCGGAAAAGACATGGGGGTATTCAAAGCTGTAGGATACCCCGAAGATGTCGCATCTTTTTACCGTCTTGAAGAATATAATGGATATGCATGGACTGCACACGGAAGGTATCCAACCAACACTCCGGGATGGTGGGGAGGTGCGCATCCATTTGCGCTGCTTGACCTTTCTGTCGTACATAATGGAGAAATATCAAGCTATGATGCTAACCGCAGGGCTGTAGAGATGTATGGCTATTCTTGCAACCTCCTTACAGATACCGAAGTTATCACATACATCCTGGACTACCTGAGAAGGAAACAGCATCTTAGCCTGAAAGAGTGCGCAAATGTCATTGCCTCACCATTCTGGAGTACCATTGAAATGAAGGATGAGGATGAAAGGGAGAGGCTGTCATATTTGAGAAAGATGTTCCCTTCCTTCCTGATCACAGGCCCATTTTCAATTCTTGTCGGGTTTTCAGGCGGCATGATGGCCCTGAATGACAGGCTGAAGCTGAGATCACTGGTTGCAGCGGAAAAGGGCAGGAAAGTCTACTTTGCATCTGAGGAGGCAGCAATAAGGAAGATAGAGCCGGAACTGGACAGGATATGGGCACCGAAAGGCGGTGAGCCGGTTGTAGTAACACTTGATAGGGAGGCAAGAAAATGAGCGTACATTTGATTCCATCCAGATACAAGGTGTTGCGGGATGAGAACTGCATCAGCTGCAAAATCTGCATCAGGGAATGCTCATACGGAGTATTTCAGTATGATGAAAAGGCAAAAGCCATAAGAATAGACAGCTTAAGGTGCACCGATTGCCAGCGCTGTGTTGCATACTGCCCCCAGGGATCATTGAGCATTACCGAAAACACGAACCATTTCAGGCAGAATGCTGAATGGAGCCAGGACAGCATCATCGAGATATTCAAGCAGAGTGAGAGCGGAGGTGTTCTCCTTTCTTCAATGGGAAGCCCTGTAAAGAGCATTCCAAGATACTTTGACAACCTGCTTCTGAATGCAAGCCAGGTCACAAACCCTTCCATTGATCCACTCAGGGAACCTATGGAGACTAAAGTTTTCATCGGCTCACGCCCGGAGAAGATTGAAAGGGATGAGAGGGGCAGGATCAGGAACAACCTTCCCCCTCACCTTGAGCTTGAGACACCAATCCTCTTTGCTGCAATGAGCTATGGAGCAATAAGCCTCAATGTCCATAAGGCCCTGGCAATGGCTGCAAGGGAACTCGGGACTTACTGGAATACCGGAGAGGGAGGGCTCCATGAGGATCTTTATGAATTCGGGGAGAACACTATTGTGCAGGTTGCGTCAGGCAGGTTTGGAGTCCATAGCAGATACCTTGGCTCAAGCGCCGCTGTTGAGATAAAAATCGGACAGGGAGCAAAACCTGGAATCGGAGGCCATCTGACAGGAGCAAAAATAATTGGGGATGTATCAAGGACGAGAATGGTTCCTGCCGGTCAGGATGCTATCTCCCCTGCCCCACACCATGATATCTACTCCATTGAGGACCTCAGGCAGCTTGTTTCCTCAATAAAGGAGGCAACCGGTTATAAGAAGCCTGTTATTGTGAAAGTCGCTGCAGTGCACAACATCGCCCCAATTGCATCGGGAATTGCCAGAAGCGGTGCGGACATAATCTCCATCGACGGGTTCAGGGGAGGAACGGGAGCAAGCCCTGTAAGAATCAGGGACAATGTCGGAATCCCTATAGAAGTGGCACTTGCCAGCGTGGACCAGAGGCTCAGGGAAGAGCACATCAGGGACAGGGTATCAATTATAGCTAGCGGAGGCATTCACAGTTCTGCAGATGTGGCGAAGGCAATTGCACTCGGAGCGGATGCCGTATCAATTGGAACAGCATCGCTTATCGCGCTGGGCTGCCACCTTTGTGCAAGCTGCCATACGGGAAAATGCGCATGGGGTATCGCAACACAGGATGAGAACCTGGTAAAGAGGCTCAATCCGGAAGAGGGGGCAGAAAGGCTGGTTAACCTTGTCCATGCCTGGACAAGGGAAATCCAGGAGATCATGGGCGGAATGGGAATCAACTCGATTGAAGCCCTTAGAGGCAACCGTCTTGCACTTCGCGGTGCAGGTCTCAATCAAAAAGAGCTTGAAGTCCTCGGAATAAAGTATGCGGGAGAGTGATTTATGCTGGAAGTTGATATCAGGAACATGGGATGTGATGATATTTCATCAATAATCAGGGAAGCAGATGGGGAGCCATTGCTGCTTAAAGGCGCTATCGGACAACGGTATATTGCATGCGGAATGAGAGGGGTAA
The DNA here is from genome assembly GCA_949295125.1 of uncultured Spirochaetales bacterium. Taxonomy (GTDB): domain Bacteria; phylum Spirochaetota; class Spirochaetia; order Sphaerochaetales; family Sphaerochaetaceae; genus Ornithospirochaeta. The sequence goes on along the minus strand of CASFJV010000057.1, from coordinate 17,730 downwards.
ACCTTGAAATTGAAGGGACTCCTGGCAATGCCCTTGCAGCATACCTTGATGGCGGGGTTATCAGGGTTGACGGCAACTGCCAGGATGCAGTTGCAGATACAATGAATGACGGAACGCTGTATATAGACGGTTCGGCTGGAGATGCCCTGGCTTATGCCATGAGAGGAGGCAGGATTTTTGTCCATGGCAATGCAGGCTACCGCGCTGGAGTGCACATGAAAGCATACGGCGTCGTTCAGCCTGCTATAGTCATTGGAGGAAAAGCCGGATCCTTTCTTGGCGAATACCTTGCAGGAGGAACCATCATTGTGCTTGGCATGGATAATTCAGATGACCCGGTTACAGGTTTTTTCTGCGGCAACGGAATGTATGCAGGAAGAATCTACCTCAAGACGAGGGAAAAGCCCCGTGGACTATCTGAGAAACTTATTATGAGAAGCGTTGATGAGGCTGAGAAACGGGAAAGGATCATGCCCTATCTTGAGGAATTTGCAAATGCTTTCCATGAGAATGCAAAGCATCTTGCAGAAGGTGATTTCATAGCGATTGAACCAAATCCTGAAGATAGCTATAAGGAACTTTATGCCGCAATCTGAATACTTTTTAAAATAGTTTTAAAAAGTTCTTTACATCCCTGGATTCTAGCGCTACCCTATCAGAGCAGGAGAGTGAAAAAATGCCCAAAATGCTGCAGCAGGTTATGACAGGTCCGGGGAACATTGAATTCCGCGAAATCGATGTTCCAGAGATAAAAGATGATGAAGTGCTGGTGAAGATGAAGATGATCGGCATCTGCGGAAGTGATATCCACGTTTGGCATGGTACGCATCCGTTCACAAGCTATCCTGTTACCCAGGCACATGAGGTTTCAGGTGTTGTAGTTAAGACAGGAAAGAATGTAAGAAGCGTAAAGGAAGGGGACAAGGTCACTCTTGAGCCGCAGGTGAGATGCGGCCATTGCTATCCATGCAGGCATGGCAAGTACAACCTATGCGAAGAACTGAAAGTGATGGGATTCCAGACAACTGGAGCTGCATCCGAGTATTTTGCGGCACCAGAGGTGAACATAACGAAGCTCCCGGACAGCTTTGACTTCAGGAATGGTGCAATGATCGAACCTCTTGCAGTTGCAGTCCATGCAATAAGGCGTGCTGGAAGCATTGAGGGAAAGGATATATCCGTAATAGGAGCCGGGCCTATAGGAAACCTAGTTGCACAGGCAGCAAAGGCAATGGGGGCAAGGAAGGTCATAATCAGTGATATAAGCAGCTACAGGCTGGATCTTGCAAGGAAAGTCGGGATAGACAAAGCATACAACACAGCAGAGATCAGCTATGAGAATGCCCTTCTTGATGCATTCGGCCCTGACAAGTGCGATATCATATACGACTGCGCAGGAAATGATACAACAATGAATGCTGCAATCAGGTCTGCTCGCAAGGGAAGTACCATTATCCTGGTTGCCGTCTATGCGGGAATGGCCAATGTTGACCTTGCGGTGCTGAATGACCATGAGCTTGATCTCAACACTACTATGATGTACCGTCATGAGGATTTCCTGGAGGCAATCAGCCTGGTTGAAGAAGGCAGGATCGATCTTGAAACGCTCCAGAGCAACACATTCCCTTTCAAAAAGTATGCTGATGCATACAGGTATATAGACAGCAACAGGGAAAAAGCCATGAAGGTCCTGATAGATGTCGAGGCCTAGAAGAACCCGAATGTTTTTGAAATCAGCATCAGTGATGAGCCAAGCTTGATAGTCTCATCGGCATGGAAGCTCTTTTTAATAACGGCCTTTCTTGTCTTGAATGGAAAATCTTCATTGACATAGTTTTCAAGAATCATGAAGTCCTCATCATCCATGAACTGAACCAGGTATCCCCCGATCAGGAGGTCCTTATCCATCACCATCCTCACATTGTTTGCCGCCAGGGCAAGGTGCTTCAGGAAATCATGCCAGATGGGGGCATACTGAGGATCCTTCCTATGTACAAGTGAGAAGAATTCCGACAGTCCAAGATCCCCTATCCTTCCTTTCAGTGAATCGGCAGAACAGAATGTCTCAATGCATCCTCTCCTGCCGCAGTAGCATTCCTCTCCAGATGGATCCAGGCACATATGCTCGATTGTTCCAATAGCCTTATGGGATTTACCGCCTGAGACGGACTTGTCAAGGATGATCATTGCTCCGAAATTCTTGTTCAGGATGAAGTAGATTGCATTGCTTATGTCATCCCGCTGCCAGCATTCAAAGAAAGCAGCAGCTTCCAGGTCATGCATGAGCATAACCTCATATTCTATATGCTCCTGGAATTTTTTCTTCGAGATCTCGCTGCTTCTAAGGATCTTGGAATAGTAAACACTCTCCCCATCCTCTCCTACCAGTCCCTGCAGTGCTATCGCCACTCCAAGAATCTTATCTTTCCCATATGGAAGCATCGCGGTAAAACTGTTAACCCAGATTCCAAACGCCTCGTAATATGATGGCTCATCCTCAAAAACGCGGTCAAAACATGACTCTTCAAGGACAGTCCCGTACAAATCAGTCGCAACAATCTCAGCAGATTCCTTCAACAGCTTCACTCCAATTGAAATCCTGCCAAGTGCATTGAACTCAAATAGTTTTGATTTCCTTCCACCCGTATAGACAAATTTTTCAGAAAGCTTCACATATCCCGTATCCAGGTGCTGCTTAAGGCATGTAGTGACAGTAGGGATGCTCATTTTAAGGTTCTGTGCCAGAGAGAGTATCGTTGCACTCTTCATCCTGTAGATTTCATTGAGCACTGCTTTCAGGTTAGCCTGCTTCAATGTTAGAAAACTGCTTGTGCTCTCATTCTTCCCTGCGTCTTTAGCCATAAGGCCAATTATAGGATATAGGAAAGCACTTTTAAAGGAAAACCTTGATTTATGTTTTTATTTACTTATTGACATATTTCGTAAATCTGTCAAAAATGAGTATATACTTTTATTTTTAGGAGAAAATGAACATGGATCAGAGCAAAATTTTTGATGCTATCAAAGAGACTATCGCAGAGAGGACAGACACAAAGGAAGAAGATATCAGGATGGAAAGCACATTCCGCGAACTCGGAATCGACAGCCTTGATACTGTAGAGCTTTTAATGAACCTTGAAGATAAGCTTGATGTCACTATTGAAGTTGACAAGAAGCTTGAGACTGTAAAAGATCTCGTAGATTTCATTGCTGCACTTTAAGGAATGGCTATGATAGAAACTCCTATCACAAAGATGATTGGAATAAAGTATCCCATTTTCCAGGGAGGCATGGCCTGGATTGCCGATGGAGTGCTTGCCGCATCTGTCTCAAATGCAGGCGGACTAGGAATCATTGCAGCCGGAAACGCACCGAGAGATTACGTTAAAGCGGAGATAGAGAAGGCAAAGTCACTTACAGATAAGCCATTTGGCGTGAATATCATGCTGATGAGCCCTTTTGCAGATGATATTGCAAAGCTCGTAGTTGAAGAAGGCGTAAAGGTTGTCACAACCGGAGCAGGGAATCCAAGCAAATACATGAAAGACTGGAAAGGTGCTGGAATACTGGTAATTCCTGTTGTCGCATCTGTTGCAATGGCAAAGCTTTTAAAAAGGGTTGGAGCTGATGCCTTTATAGCAGAAGGCGGAGAGAGCGGAGGACACGTCGGAGAACTTACGACAATGGTCCTTGTCCCCCAGATCGTGGATGCAACAGACCTTCCTGTAATTGCTGCAGGCGGAATTGCAGATGGTAGAGGGGCAGCAGCAGCATTCCTGCTCGGTGCAGTCGGAATCCAGATGGGAACGAGATTCCTTTCGGCAAAAGAATGCAGCATACATCCGCTTTACAAGGAAAAGATACTCAAAGCAACAGATTTATGCACAATGGTTACAGGAAAGAGGCTTGGCCATCCTGTAAGAAGCCTCAGGACACCATTTGCAAGGGCATACTGGGATGCAGAGTATGGCGGAGCGAGTGATGAAGAGCTCGAGAAGATGGGAACAGGTGCCCTCAGGAAGGCCGTAAAGGATGGGGATGCTGAGAACGGATGTTTCCTATCTGGGCAGATTGCCGCAATGGTTAAGAAAGAAGAGAGTGCAGAAGAGATAGTCCTGGATGTGATGAGCGGGCTTGAGGAAAGCCTCAGGGGAGCAATGAAATGGGTAAAATAGCATTTGCATTCTCCGGCCAGGGAGACCAGAAAACAGGAATGTGCTCTGACCTCAATGATGCCTATCCTGCTTTCAGGACAACACTGGAAAGGCTTGATAGGATCCATAGCGGCCTTATAGATTCAATCTACAGGTCAACAGACGCTGAACTGATGAAGACAATAAACACGCAGCCTGCCCTTTATGCGGTTGAGAGCGCAATATGCAATGTCCTCTCTGGTATGGGCATCAGGGCTGATGTTGTTGCCGGCTTCTCCCTTGGAGAGATTGCTGCCCTATCCTATGCTGGCTCATTCAGTCAGGAGGAGGGAATGGAAGTCGTTTCAAAGAGAGCAGAGTTCATGCAGGCTGACTCAGAAAAATACGATGCAGTAATGACGGCTGTCATACGCATGGATGAGGATAAGGTCAACGAACTTGCGGAGAAGTATGACTATGTGTTTCCTGTCAACTTCAACTGTCCGGGCCAGATCGTATGTTCAGGGCTTGAAAGCGAAATAGAGGCATTTGAAGCGGATGTGAAGAATAACGGGGCAAGGGCAATAAGGCTCAGCGTCAAAGGTGCATTCCACTCCCCTTTCATGCGTGATGCCTCAGAAAGTTTCAGAGACTACCTTGATACAATCGATATTAAGCTTCCTAAAATGGATGCATATTCCAATTATCTTGGAGATATCTACAGGGATTCGGTGAAAGACGTACTGGCCATGCAGATAAAGAGTCCGGTACTCTGGCAGAAAAGCGTGGAGAAAATGATTGCATCCGGTGTGGATACATTCATTGAGATTGGACCGGGGACAACCCTTTCCGGGCTTATCAGGAAAATAAGCAGGGATGTAAGGACATATTCATCTGGAAACATGGATGCCATAAGGAAAATCAGGGAAGAGCTATGCTAGAAGGAAAAGTTGCATTGATTACAGGCGGAGCACGCGGAATTGGAAAGGCTATTGCACTTGAGTTTGCATCAAATGGTGCAGATATAGCAATTGTCTACCATGGAAATGATGATGCTGCAGCAGGCACGGTCTCCGAAATAAGGGAAAAATATGGAGTTAATGCCATTGCATACAAGGCAGATGTATCATCATACGATTCAGCAAAGGATACTGTTAAGAAGGTAAAGGATGACCTTGAGAGGATAGATATTCTTGTTAACAATGCCGGCATCGTAAAAGACGGCCTGATTGCAATGATGACGGAAGAGCAGTTCACTTCTGTCATTGACACTAACCTAAAAGGTGCCTTCAACATGATAAGGCACACCTGTCCCATTATGCTTAGGCAGAAAGGAGGATGCATCATAAACATCGCATCCGTATCCGGGATCATGGGAAATGCCGGACAGGCAAACTACGCAGCATCTAAAGCAGGGCTCATTGGGCTTACGAAATCTGTGGCAAAGGAGCTTGCAGGAAAGAATATCGTCTGCAATGCGATTGCACCGGGCTTTATTGCTACAGACATGACAGAGAACCTGTCAAATGACAATCCTCTTTTCCAGCTTATACCTCTAAAGCGCTTTGGAAAGCCTGAGGAAGTTGCAAAGGCTGCCCTGTTCCTTGCATCTTCTGAATACATTACAGGTGAAGTGCTGAAGGTTGATGGCGGAATAGCAATGTAAGGAGAAAACAGCAATGGAAAACAATAGACGTGTCGTCGTTACTGGAATGGGTGCTGTCACACCTGTTGGACTTGGTGTTGAAAAGACATGGAACAGCCTTGTTAACGGCGTTAATGGAATAGATGAGATAACATTCTTCGATACTTCAGATTACAAGGCAAAACTTGATGGAGAGGTCAAGAACTTCAATCCAAGGGATTACATGGAAAAGTCAGATGTGCTGAAAACTGACAGGTATGCACAGTTTGCAATCGCATCTGCTGTTGAGGCAGTTGAACAGAGCAGGATTGAAGGAACAGTTGATCCAGACAGGTTTGCTGTTTACTTTGGATCCGGTATCGGGGGCATGGCTTCATTTACAAAAGAGCACAACACCCTCCTAAAGAGAGGGCCTGGCAGGGTTTCCCCATTTTTTGTGCCGATGATGATCGCAAATATGGCATCCGGACTCATTTCCATCCGCTTTGGGGCAATGGGACAGGCAATGCCTGCAGTAACAGCATGTGCATCCGGTTCAAATGCCATTGGAGAAGCTATGAGGCTTATCAGGCATGGCTATGCAGATGCCGTGATAACAGGAGGATCCGAGGCTGCAATCTGCGAAGTCGGAGTTGCAGGATTCATCAATATGCAGGCATTAAGCACAGCTACAGACAAAAATGCGGCATCCCTTCCTTTTGACAGGAGGAGATCAGGCTTCATCATTGCAGAAGGGGGCGGAGCTCTTGTCCTAGAGGAGTATGAGCATGCAAAGAAGAGAGGTGCCCACATCTTTGCTGAGCTGGTGGGATATGGCACAACCAGTGATGCCTACCATATGACAGCTCCGAGAGCGGATGCAGAGGGGGCAAGAAAAGCCATGAGCATGGCATTAAAAGAGGCTGGCTATACAGATGCGGACTCTGTTTACATCAATGCGCATGGGACGGGAACACCTCTCAATGACAAGGCAGAAACCCTTGCAATAAAGCATGCCCTTGGTGAAGAGGCAGCAAGGAAAGCAGTGATCAGCTCAACAAAGAGCATGACAGGACATATGCTTGGAGCAGCTGGTGCTGTGGAAGCAATTGCAGCAGTAAAGGCACTTGAGACTTCTGTCATTCCACCTACGATCAACCTTATGGAACCGGATGAAGAATGTGATCTCAACTATGTCCCAGGGAAAGCTGTCAGGAAAGACATCACTCTTGCCCTATCCAACTCACTTGGATTTGGAGGACACAACGCAACACTTGCATTCAGGAGGGTCTGATGGAAATTACCGATTTGAAAAAATACGGCGCTCTCATGAAAGAGCTTGGGCTCAGTGCATTCGAAGTAAGTGAAAACGGAAAGACATTCAGAATGGAGAAAAACTACGGAGCAAAACAATCTCCAGCAGCTGAAACTCCTGCACCTGATGCAGAGGAGGCAGAAACAGATACTGAGGGAGCATATGAAATAAAGTCTCCGATGGTCGGCATTTTCTACGCATCAAGCGCTGAAGACAAGGAGGATTTCGTCAAGAGTGGCTCTCAAGTGAGGAAAGGAGACACAATCTGCATAATTGAAGCCATGAAGCTTATGAATGAGATAAAGGCAGAAGAGGATGGAATCATTGAGAAAGTACATGTGAAAAACGGATCTCCCGTAGAATTTGGAACAGTCCTTTTCACCTACAGGAGGGCAAAATAATGGATAGGTCCGGAATCATGGAGATACTTCCACACAGAAACAGCATGCTGCTGCTTGATGAAGTGTATGAAGAAGATGGGATTGCTCACGGAACCTATACTATAAAGGGCGATGAGTTCTTCCTCGATGGCCACTTTCCAGGCATGCCCGTAGTCCCTGGCGTAATACTATGCGAAATACTTGCCCAGAGCACATGCATACTGCTTAAAGACCAGATGCAGGATGGAAAGGTCGCACTCTATGCCGGACTTGACAATGTCAGGTTCAAGAAGCCTGTCCTGCCAGGAGACAGGTTCGAGACAAGATGCCACATTACGAAAAGCAGGGGAATCTTTTACTTTGCCCAGGGTGAAGGGTATGTAAATGGAGAATTGAAGATAAAAGCAGAATACTCATTTGCTTTAGCAGATAAAAGCGTACTATGTTCTCAAAAATCTTAATAGCAAACCGTGGTGAGATAGCAATAAGGATTATAAGGGCCTTAAGTGAGATGGGCATCAAAAGCGTTGCTGTCTATTCTGAAGCAGACAGGAACTCACTGCACCGCTATCTTGCAGATGAGAGCATCTGCATTGGAGCAGGAGCAGCAAGCGAAAGCTACCTCAGATCAGACAGGATCATTAGCGCAGCCCTCCTTACAGGGGCAAAGGCAATACATCCAGGCTATGGATTCCTCTCAGAAAACGAAGATTTTGCATCACTCTGCGAAGAAAATGGAATTGCATTCATCGGACCTGGTTCAGATATCATGAAACGCCTCAGCGATAAGACGAAAATGAAGGAAATCGCAAAGGATGCAGGTCTTGAGACAATTCCGGGCTCAGCAGTGCTGAAAGACCTCGAGGACGCAAAGGAAAACGCAGGAAGAATTGGCTATCCCTTAATGCTGAAAGCCAGAAGCGGAGGCGGAGGAAGGGGCATAAGGCTTATTGAGAGTGAAGAAGATCTCATAAAGTTCTTTCCAATTGCGACGCAGGAAGCGGAGCAGAGTTTCAATGACGGTGCACTATATTTGGAAAAATACATTGCAGATGCAAGCCATATAGAAGTGCAGGTCCTCTCTGATGAATTCGGGAATGCAGTGAGTTTTGCCGAAAGGGACTGCTCTGCCCAGAGGAACCATCAGAAGCTTATTGAAGAAAGTCCAAGTGCCAAAGTGACGGCTGAAGAGAGAAAGGAGCTGATGGAAAAAGCACGCCTGGCAGCAGTCAGGATGGGCTACAGGAATGCAGGAACACTTGAATTCCTGTTCTCAGGCGACAGGAAATTCTATTTCATGGAAATGAATGTTCGCCTCCAGGTTGAGCATCCGGTAAGCGAGATCCTCTCATCAATTGACATTGTGAAATGGCAGGTAAGGATTGCGGCCGGAATTCCCCTTTCCTTCTCAAATTCAGATGTAAGGACAAAGGGAGCTGCCATAGAATGCAGGATAAACGCACTATCAACAGGCACTATAGAAGCTCTGCATATTCCAGGCGGTCCTTTTGTGCGCTTTGACACATACCTAGAGAAAGGGACTGAGATAAGTCCATATTATGACTCACTCCTTGGCAAGCTGATTGTATACGCCCAGACAAGGGATGAAGCAATCAGGAAGATGAGGGCTTACCTGTGTGAGCTTCAGATAGAAGGTGTTGAGACAAATATAGCTGAGCAGCTGAGAATACTTCAGTCCAGGAGCTTTGTCGATGGAAGCTACGGCATAAGATTCATGGAGGATTTCAGATGATTAACTTTTTCCGTGTGAAACCAGGAAATGAACTGGAGAGTGAAGGAAGGGACAACATACCAGCCCCGGCCAATGAAATAGTATGTCCTAACTGCCATCGGACGCTGGATGAATCTGAGATAGGAGAATACAGGACATGTTCATGCGGCCACCATTTCCGTCTTAGGGCAAGAGACAGGGCCAGCCTTTTCTTTGACAGTTTTTCAGAACTTTCTGCAGATCTGGAAACAGAAGACATCCTATCCTTCCCTGGATACGGAGAAAAGCTTGACAAGGCAAGAAAGACAAGCGGAGAAAAAGAGTCTGTTATAACAGGAATTGCAGAAATAGACGGGATGGAAACAGCTGTTTTCTTCATGGAAAGCCTTTTCATGATGGGAAGCATGGGACGTGTGACAGGGGAAAAGATAACAAGGCTGTTTGAGTATGCCACACTGCATAATCTTCCTGTAATAGGGTTCACAGCCTCAGGAGGGGCCAGGATGCAGGAGGGGCTGATGTCACTGATGCAGATGGCCAAAGTCAGCGGAGCTGTAAAAAAGCATTCAACTGAAGGGCTTTTATACATTGCCGTACTTACGGATCCGACAACAGGAGGGGTTACTGCAAGCTTTGCAATGGAGGCGGACATAATACTCTCCGAACCTGGGGCAATGATAGGTTTTGCAGGAAAGAGGGTCATTGAGCAGACTACCCAGAAAGAGCTGCCTAAAGGATTCCAGAGGGCTGAATTCCTTCTTAAATGCGGTTTCATAGACAAGATCGTCCACCGCAAGGACCTTAAATACACACTGAAGAACATACTGCTTCTTCATGGAGGAAAGAATGAGAGCATACGATAAGGTAAAGATAGCACGCTCATCTGACAGGCCGACAGGGCTCAGCTACATAAACAGCATCTTCTCATCTTTCATCGAATTCCATGGAGACAGGAAAGCAAAAGATGATGGGGCCGTCGTCGGCGGAATTGCATCATTGCATGGAAAGCCTGTAACGGTTATTGCAATTGAAAAAGGGCGCACTGCAGCTGAAAGGACAATGAGGAATTTCGGCTCTGCAAGTCCTGAAGGCTACCGCAAGGCATTGCGTCTCATGAAGCAGGCTGAGAAATTCGGGCGTCCGGTAATTACATTCGTCGACACATCAGGTGCATTCTGCGGTATTGAAGCGGAAGAGCGCGGAGAAGGAGAAGCAATAGCCACAAACCTGATGGAAATGATGGATTTAAACGTACCTATACTATCCATCCTGATTGGAGAAGGGGGAAGCGGAGGTGCCCTTGGCCTGGCTGTTGCAGACAGGGTATGGATGCTTGAAAATGCAGTATATTCCGTAATTTCTCCAGAAGGATGTGCAAGCATCCTGTTCAAGGACAGCAAAAAGGCAGCTGAGGCAGCTGAATGCCTTAAGATAACGGCAGAAGATGCACTTCACTTTGGCTTTATAGAAAGGATAGTAAGTGAAGAGGGAATTGGAACTGAAGCCTTTTATTCATCTCTTGGAAAAGAGATAGCAGATGAACTTGAGAGAATTTCCCAGGAAAAGGACTTCAAGGAAGAACGTTTTAAGAGGTTCAGGTCATTTTAGAGGATAACATGAGCATATATGAGAAATTTGTACACGCCGTTGAAGATGAAAATGGCGCGCTGAAGACTATAGATATAAGCTGCCCCGACAACTTCAACTTTGCATATGATGTTGTTGATGAGATAGCGAAGGCTGAACCGGAAAAGCGGGCAATCGTCTGGTGCAATGCAGAAGGGGAAGAAAGGGTATTCACATTCTCCGATATCTCAAGGGAGTCAAACAGGTTTGCAAACGCCCTCCTCTCCTCAGGCATAAAGAAGGGAGACTATGTAATGCTCTGCCTGAAGAGGCATTATGAGTACTGGTTTGCTGCAACTGCGCTGCATAAGATCGGAGCTGTGATGGTACCTGTAACACACATGCTAAGGGTCGATGATTTCAAGTACCGCTTCAATACTGCGGAAATCAAGGCTGTGATATCAACATATGAGAACGGAGTTGCAGAGAGGATAAAGGAAGCTTTGACCCTATCAGGAAAAGAAGCCATCCTCTTCAGCATCAGGGAAGATATTGATGGCTATATTAACCTGAGCAGGCTTGCAGAAATGCAGGAAGGCTTTCTTAAGCGCATAGAGACAAAGGCGAGCGACAGCATGATGATGTATTTCACATCTGGAACCACAGGGTATCCCAAAGGGGTAATACATGATTACAGCTACCCTCTTGCCCATATTGTCACAGCAAAGTACTGGCAGAGAGCAGAAGACGGAGGGCTGCATTTCACAGTTGCAGAAACAGGATGGGCAAAAGCAAGCTGGGGAAAGATGTACGGCCAGTGGCTTGTTGGATCGGCTGTAATGGTATATGACTTTGATGCATTCGATCCAAAGATGCTGACACAGATCATAAACAAGTACGGTGTTACATCATTCTGCGCCCCTCCTACCGTATACCGTTACCTGGTGAAAAAAGGCACACCGATGATGCCCAGCCTGAAAAGTGCATCAACAGCAGGAGAATACCTTAACCCTGAGATTTTCAAGAAATTCTATGAAAAGACAGGGCTGTACCTCAATGAGGGCTATGGGCAGACAGAAACGACACTTCTTTCTGCAAATTACCGGGGAATAAGGAATAAGGAAGGATCCATGGGGGTAAAGAGTCCCCTTTATACCCTGAAGCTTGTCGATAGCAATGGAAAAGAAGTGAAGACGGGTGAAATCGGAGAGATAGTAGTTGTTCCTGAAAATGGGAAAAAGCCAATAGGAATATTTGCATCTTACCTGAACGACAGTGAACTCTATGAGAATGCATGGCGCGGTGGAGTGTATCACACGGGAGACTCTGCATGGATGGATGAAGATGGCTATTTCTGGTTTCATGGAAGGTTTGATGATATCATCAAGAGCGGAGGGTTCAGGATCGGACCGTTTGAAATAGAAAACTTCCTTATAAAGCATGATGCAGTTCTTGAATGCTCAGTTGTAGGAATTCCTGATACTCTGAGAGGCCAGTCAATAAAGGCTTTCATAGTCCTTGCGCCAGGATATGAAGCTTCCAGCGAACTGGAAAAAGAGATAAGGGATAAGACAAACAGCAAGCTTGCTGAGTATAAATGGATCAGGCAGATAGAGTTTGTCAGTGAACTTCCAAAGACAATAAGCGGGAAAATCAGGAAGAAAGAACTGAGGGATACTACCAGCTGACCGGCTTTTCCCCATGCTCCATTAGGAATTCATTTGCTTTCCTGAAATGCCCATTGCCAAAGAAACCCCGATATGCAGACAATGGGCTTGGATGGGCAGATTCAAGTATCAGATGGCTCTTATTCTCAATAAGGGCCTTTTTGCTTCTTGCATATGATCCCCAGAGCATGAATACTTTTGGACGGCTGTCTTTTCCCAGGGCCCTTATTGCATTGTCTGTAAATATTTCCCATCCCTTTCCAGCATGTGAGGCAGCCCTGTGCGCAACAACAGTAAGCGTGCTGTTAAGCAGAAGCACCCCTTCCCTAGCCCATCTTGAAAGATCAGGGGACCAGGATGAAGAGATATCATATCCTTCATTAATAAGCTCAGTTTTTATATTCTTCAGTGATGGCGGCTCTTCTGTCCCTTCCCTCACAGAAAAAGACAAGCCCATTGCCTGTCCTGGCTCATGATACGGATCCTGCCCCACTATCACAACTTTCACATTGTTAAATGGAGTGAGGATAAAGGCATTGAATATCTCATTCATTGGAGGATATACGGTCTTTGTCTTATACTCATTTATAAGGAACTTCCTCAGGTTCAGGTAGTATTCCTTATTCTGTTCTTCATCAAAAAGAGGCTGCCAATCGTTATTCACTCTGATCATGGAAAGTATTCTAGCATAATTATGGGGCGCCTTGAATGACGCCCCGTACTGTTTTCAGCCAACTGCCTTGATAATGAAGTCAATTATGAATAGAACTGATGCGACAGCAATGATAGGATGGATTTCCTTTGCTTCTTTTGCACAGATCTTTGTAATGCAGTACATGATGAATCCTGCAGCAATACCGTTTGTGATACCGTATGTGAAGCTCATAACTGCAACTGTGAAGAATGCAGGAACAGCTTCCTTGAAGTCCTTCCAGTGGATCTCTGCAAATGGCTCAACCATCAGGATACCGACAACGATCAGGGCAGGAGATGTGGCTGCGGATGGAACCATTCCAATCAGGCCTGAGAATGGCAGGCATACGAGGAACATTATAGCTGTTACCAGGCTTGTAAGTCCTGTCCTTCCTCCTGCAGCGATACCTGCAGAGCTTTCTACGAATGTAGTGGCGTTGCTTGTTCCAAAGAGTGATCCGATGCTTGTTGCTACACTGTCTGCAACGAGAGCCTTGTCCAGCCTGCTCTTGAAACCGGATCCCTCAAGGGCTTTCTCATCCTCTTCATCAAAGATATGGCTCTTTCTTCCTGTTCCGATGAATGTTCCTATTGAGTCGAAGGTATCAGAAAGGGACATTGAGAAAATGGTTACAATTACAAATGCAATCTTTGTCGGATCAGAGAAAAGGGATCCAAAACCAGGAGAGCCGAAGAAAGAGAATGCAACCTCCCTGAATCCTGCGACTGTATGGCTTCCGGAGAAGATGCTCTCTGGAACCTGTGTTACGCCAAAAGGAATTCCAAGAATTGTTGTTGCCACAATTCCGATCAGGATAGCACCCTTAATATGCAGTGACATCAGGATAACCATTATAAGGAGCCCTACTACGGCAAGAACCAGATGTGGTGCGTTGAATGGCTGCAGGCCTGGTGTTACGCTTGGATATGCTCCAGTAAATGAAATGAGTCCTGCATTATTCATTCCAAGGTATGCAATGAATAATCCGATTGCTCCTCCTATTGCATTCTGAAGGCTTTCTGGAATGGATTTAACTATGGATTTCCTGAGCTTTGTTACAGTAATGATGATGTTGATAATTCCACAGATAAATACCATTGCAAGGGCTTCCTGCCATTTGAAGCCTCCTACTATGCATATTGTGTAAGTGAATAGAGCGTTCAATCCCATACCAGGAGCAACTGCATAAGGAACATTGGCAAAAAGTGCCATGACAAGTGTTCCCACAGCAGAGGCAAGACAGGTTGCAACGAAAACTCCTTCCCAGCTCATACCAGTCTCGCTAAGCATATTAGGATTAACGAAGATGATATAGGCCATAGTAAAGAACGTTGTAAGACCTGCTACGACTTCAGTCCTGACAGTCGTATTCTTCTCCTTTAATGCGAAAAAATCCTTCATATGATTCCTCCTTCTGTTTGGATTTCACATTCAAAGCTCAGTTTCATTATAATCTCGTATTGGGAAAACTGAAATAAATATTTTTGGAATTGCCAATAGCTGTATAATCGAGTTATGGAAATAAGAGAATTTAATGAAAACGATTTAGATGAGATAACAACTCTGTTCTATGAAACAGTGCATAGCGTCAACAGGAAAGACTACACAGAAAAAGAGCTTGATGCATGGGCTCCAGCTAATAATGACTATAGTCACCTTAAAAAAGCTCTGAGGGAAAACCATTCCCTGCTGGCAGTCATCAATGGAAAGATTGTAGGCTTTGGGGATATAGACAGCACAGGATACCTTGATCACCTGTTTGTCCACAAGGAATACCAGGGAAAGGGTATCGCTACCATGCTCTGCAACGAGCTGGAGAAAGGATATGGCTCAATCAGCGTTCATGCCTCCGTTACAGCACGCCCTTTCTTTGAAAGGAGGGGATACATAATAACTAAAGAACAGCTGGTAGATATCAGGGGAGAAAAGCTCAGGAACTATGTAATGGAAAAACAGAACATCGGAATTGCAGAAAACTGAAAGCCATTATCTTTGGAAAAGAGTAATCAGGCGCATCATATGACCTTGTTCATCGCTCGTATTTAGAGCTTGGGAGTGAGATTCATATCGATATATTCGATGACAGAATAACTATATATTCTCCCGGAGGAATGGCCGATGGAAGTATCATACAAAACTATGGAACTGAAGTGAATTACAGCATAGATTTAAAGCCGAAGTTTTACTCTGACTCTTCCCAGTTCTCTGTAATCCTCAAAAACCTGAATTACGGGAAATCTTTTGATAATTTGGTGTTTGATTCGAAAAGCCAAGCTATTGAGGCTGAAAAACCGGCTATTGAATCACAAAATCAGGCTATTGAGGCAGCTATCAACAAAATGAGTGTAAACAAAAACACGAGAAATAAAGCAATGGCTTTATACAAAGCATATGGCAATGAAGGTGTTTTTTGACGGAGTGATATTGCTACGGTGACTGTAGCGTCATATTCAACAGCAGGAGAATTGATTGTTAAATTAAAAGCTTCTGGTTTAATTGAAGAAGTCAAAGGACAAGGAAAAGGGAAATATCGTTTCTCTGAAAACCAAGTTTATCAGCAAAGTAAGCAGGATTGAGTTTTGATTTTAGATTGCCGAGAAAAACTTTATTCGATCCTCTTTTTTCATCAGTGACGAATGGATGAGAAATTTGGTACAATACAATTAGATGGTGGAACGATAGACGTTCTAGCCGCCGACCCATTGAGTCGGCTTTTTTATTATCATCAGAATAGTCGTTTGTTCCAAGAAGATCTCACCAGTGACTCTCACTTCCATCTTTCTGTTCTCATACACCACAAAAGAATGTCTTCTGTATTTCTTAATAATAGTAAAGCATCTTCTTGTGAAGGTTGATCTTCCTCATGAGTTCCAAGCCCCGACAGAGCACTATAAAGAGTGGCAAACATTCTGAAGCGATTTGCTCTTTTTTCTTATCAATCTAGTATTTGAATATAGCATCTCGTGATTCAAGCTTTTTGCCCTTGTCGTTATATAAGACTTCTTTTGTAGCAGAAAGCATTCCGTCGATATAATTTCGTCCTGCTGGAGCTATTGCTTTAAAAAACTGCTCAAGTAACGTTCGACAGTTTACGATGCAACTCAGAGAATTCCCCTGTCCATAGTTTTGGACTGCTTCAAAGGCAGTACATAGACGGCCTTGAACAGGTAATGGCAATCCTGGAGGCATCAGGCTGCACAGATACTGTGATACTCCATACGGACCAGGGCTCTGTATATACATCCCAGGCATACAATGATCTTATCTCGAATTCGGTCATAATAAGATCGATGTCCAGGGCAGGAAAGCCGACAGACAATCCTATGAATGAATCGCTCAATGGCTGGATAAAAGAAGAGCTGATGTCTGATTTCCACCTTGCAAAAAGCCACGACGTAAAGGAGACGCTTGCTAGGTATATTGATTTCTACAACTCAAAGCGTCCTGCCTATTCCCTGGGGTATATGACTCCGAGAATGTTCTACAAGGCTTTCATGGATGGGAAGATTGGCATAAGGATACATTCAGCAGCAGGAAGCTTTCCCAGATACCGAAGTACGTCCAGAAGAAGATGGCAGATAAGGCCGAGCTTAACTGTATCAAGAAGAAATTAGCATGGAAACTAGAGGGTATTCCACCTTCTGTAGATGAGCCTCTATCTACTTTTGAAAATGCCACAGAATAAAAAACTTCTTTTATTAAAACTTTTAAAAATATAAGATTAAAACAATTATTTTTTATGTCTACTTTTGTTGACAAGTACACTGCTCATGGATTCCTAGAATAAGACAGCTTGGTAACGGAAAATTATCAGCATAGTCCTCAATCACTTCTCCCGATAGAATGGTATCCAGCACTTCCTGTCTGAAAATCATCCTTTCCATCATCCTTGAAACCACATGACTAGACCATCGGATTTTTCCAGATTTGCAGAACTGCCTCATTTTTTCGATATCCATATGTGTATTTTAAATCAGAATATTTTGAAATGCTATATGATTCCTAATTGGAATAAAAACTCTAGGGCTATCCTAGAGTTTCTTCGTGAGAGACGGGGCTCGAATCCCGGCCCGTCAAAATAACCTCAAATCACTCTACAATAATAATTTGTATCACAATAGTAAATAATTATCAATACTGAGAAATGCCAATGCGCTTTTGTGCAAAACGATTGCATTTTCAATTAGTCAGCCCTGGTGATGAAATATCACTTGCAGATTCATCTCCCTCATTATGACTTGATTCATTGCAATTCATGCAGTTGTATTCCAATCATATGCAAATGAGTTTCGTTTGCAATTGTCAGGGCTCTGAAGCTGTCATCTATCAATGAAACACTGCAATCCAAGAAGATATAGGAAAAGGTCATCTTCATATGAAAAATTCCGATTTCATGAGCATTGAAGTTTCATGTTGTGCAGAACAAGGATTTATATTTTCCTTTTGTGCAAAGAATATTCATTTTGAACCTGTTATTTCTTGTTTTTTATTAGTCCATAGCTGTCAAGCATAAGAAAAAGAAATTTAGAAATATCATTTCTTCTGCTGATTGAATTTATCTTAAAAAAGTGGGGAAGCAAAGAATTTCTTCAAACATTAAGTCATGACAAAATACTCCT
>CASFJV010000056.1 GCA_949295125.1 uncultured Spirochaetales bacterium | reverse complement strand
AGGAGGAGACTCTGAATGCCTGACGTTGACTAGCCCCAGTGATGAGGCTTAGGCCTCTGAACTACGTTGGCCGGGAATATATAGGCACCAGTGGATGTGGCTCTAGTCCACTGCTTCTGCGGTGCATGGCCAAACAGTCCTCTCAGGCAGGGACAGCGCCATGCACACCAAACCCCCTCCAACATGGGCGAAGGGCGACGGGGAGCAAGAAAGCGTGACGGCAGCGGAAAGCCGGCCAAGAAGGCGAGATTTCCGCATCCTTCTCCAGATGTGCATCAGGGAGCGTCTGGACAGGGGATTGGAACATCCCCCAGAGACTCGATGGCAAGGAGGCATGACGGCATGGTATACGTGCTCAACAGCGACGGCTCTCCTCTCATGCCACCATGCACCGAGGCTAAGGCGAGGCATCTGATAGGGAGCAGGAAGGCGAAGGTGGCGGCGAGGAAGGCCGCAGGGTACGGCCTGGGCGACAATGTCATGTACGCCGGTCAGCTGTGCTGCATACATGGCAGGAGGATCTCGGGCTACTTCGACATCAGACGCCTGGCGGGACAAGGGTCCATGCGGGAATAAACTACAGGCACTTGACGCTCGTTGAGCGTGCGAATACGAATCTTAACTACAAGGAGGTTGTGGAGGTTCCTCCATCAGGACGAGCCTGATGGTTTCCCCTCCATTACATTTATGAAATACGTAAGGTTTTTGGAAAACGGAAAAATCGGATATGGCATCCTCAGGGACAAAGAGATAAGCATACTGAGCGGGAACTTCCTTGATCATGCAGAAGAGACAGGAGAAAAGACTGAGCTTGGAAAAGTGAAGCTCCTTTCCCCTGTAAGTCCTTCAAAAGCACTCTGCATAGGCCTGAACTACACGGCACATATCGGGGAACTGGATATGGCAAGGCCTGAAAAGCCGGTTGTATTCATGAAACCATCAACTTCCCTTCTTAATCCAGAAGAGCATATAGTCCGTCCACGCCAGTCAAAAAGGGTTGATTATGAAGCAGAGCTATGCGTTGTGATAGCAAGGAAAGCAAAGGATGTCAGAAAAGAAGATGCCCTTTCCTATGTTTTTGGATACACGGTTGCAAATGATGTCACTGCACGCGATCTCCAGGAAAAAGGCGGACAGTGGACAATATGCAAGGGCTTTGACACATTCATGCCCATAGGCCCATATATTTCTGATGAAGTGGATCCATCTCACCTTGAGATTGAATCAAGGCTTAACGGGAAGGTAATGCAGCACAGCAATACTGAAAACCTGATTTTCAAGGTCGACTTCCTTATAAGCTACCTTTCCAGCGTGATGACTCTTGAAAAAGGGGATGTTATCCTTACAGGCACGCCAAAAGGGGTCTCAGGAATGGATGCTGGAGATATTATTGAGTGCGAGATTGAAGGCCTTGGAATACTCAGGAACACAGTCTCCTAAAAAAACATTGTTTTTCTAATTTACCACTGCAAAACGATATAGCTCAAGGAAAAACCGGCATTCAAAAAATCTCCACACACATTTGCTTTTTTTAAGGCTATCTTTAAGGTATGGAGAGTTCAAATTACAGAAAAGGAAAGCTGATGATGCTAAAGGATGAGCTTGACAGCCTGAGCCTGGACGAGCTCTATTCTTTCCTCTTTGAGTTCATCAAGGAGCCGATGGCATATGTAATGGGAAGGTTTTCTGACAACAAGGGAATCTATAGATGCTTTGATACTGCAGATGAATACATAAAAGGCAGGAAAAGTGAAAAGGAACTCCTTGAAAAAGCAGATAGCCTCCTTCAGTTCATAGCCACAATTGAAGATCCCTATGACCGTGAAGTGCTCTACTCCATTTCATCTGCGCTTCTGGCATTTATTGACAGGGTCCATGCATTCGACGCTGTGCTTCATGACCTTGACGCAATTGTACTCGATCAGGGAAGCGATGAAGCTCTTCAGGTCATACCGCTCAGGATTGACCATCATAGTGCAACAATTAACAAAGTTAGAAAAATAAACAGCAGAAATAGTTACCGGACGGGATCAAATACTGCTTATTCCAGGCTGATAGGCTAAGTTTACCGCTCAGCTTCAAGTCTTAAAGAGTAGAACTCAGTTTATATTAATTTTTCTTTACTTGCCTCTTTTTGCGTTTTAGAATTAAGGAAACATACATAAAGGAGGCATATCATGTCTGGTATAGGGCTATTAATTTCCTTATTAGTTGCTATAGTCGTCATTATCGTATCGATCTCGAAATGGAAGATCCATCCATTCCTTGCACTGATGGGTGTTTCCCTTGTTCTTGCAATCGTAGTTGGAATTCCTCTTACATCAATTCCTAACATGATCGGTTCAGGATTCTCCGGAACATTCACAAGCATTGGTATAGTTATCATACTCGGAGCTCTGATCGGATCTATCCTGGAGAAAACAGGAGGAGCTATCAAGCTTGCTGAAGTTGTTGTAAAGATCGTTGGAAAGAAGCATCCGGATCTGGCAATGGAAATCATGGGATGGGTTGTATCCATTCCTGCATTCTGTGATTCTGGATTCGTTATCCTTGATCCGATCAGGTCTTCACTTCAGAAAAAGACTGGATATTCATCAGTTGCTATGACAATGTGTCTTTCAGCTGGATTATATACATCACACGTATTCATTCCGCCAACACCAGGTCCAATTGCAGCAGCAAGCACACTTGGAGTCGGTGATCATCTTCTTCTTGTAATCGGAGTTGGTGCACTTGTCTCCATTCCTTGCCTTATCGTTGCATACTTCTATGCAAACTATATTGGAAAGAAAGTAACGACAGAAGAAGATCTGCAGGACAAGAGTGAAGAGAGCTACAATGAGCTTCTCAAGAGCTTTGGAAACCTTCCTGGCGCATTCCTCTCATTTGCTCCAATTATCGTACCTATCGTAGCTATGGCTCTTGGTTCAATCTCTGCAATGGCTGGATGGACAGGCGCTCTCAATACATTCCTTACATTCATCGGAACTCCAATTATCGCACTTACCCTTGGCCTTATCTTTGCAGTGATCCTTATGATCAAGACAAAGACAACCAGCAAATTCTATGACATCACCAACGAAACGCTGAAAGTCGTAGGCCCTATCCTGTTTGTCACAGCTGCAGGCGGAGTTCTTGGAAAGGTTATTTCTGAAGCTGGATTCGTTGGCTATATGCAGGAGCATGCAGCAGTCCTTTCAACAATCGGAATCTTCTTCCCATTCATCGTATCTGCAATCCTGAAGACTGCTCAGGGTTCAAGCACTGTTGCCCTCACTACAACAGCAGGCATTATGGGAAGCATTGCAGAAAGCGGATCCATGATGGCACTTCTTGGCCTTACAAGCCCGCTAGCAGGTGTTCTGACAGTTATGGCAATTGCAGCAGGAGCTATGACAGTATCACATGCAAATGACTCTTATTTCTGGGTTGTAACAAACTTCGGAAAGATCAAGATGGAAGATGGCT
Source organism: uncultured Spirochaetales bacterium (assembly GCA_949295125.1). Lineage (GTDB taxonomy): Bacteria > Spirochaetota > Spirochaetia > Sphaerochaetales > Sphaerochaetaceae > Ornithospirochaeta. The sequence goes on along the minus strand of CASFJV010000056.1, from coordinate 3,768 downwards.
ACAAGACCCAGTCAGCTATTACAGGCATAATGGGTGTTGTTGGAATGATCTTCACATTCATTCTTTCCCTAATCCTGCTTTAAGGCATAAAAAGGAGAATTATGATGTCCCAGGGTTTCTGCCCTGGGATTTTCTTTTTTAATTTCCTTTAGGCTTTTCACAGCCCTATCGATTCTGACAAAAAAAAACCGCATAATAAATATGCGGCTCAGCATTAGCAAGAGAGGGACTCGGACCCCCGACCGACCGGATATGAGCCGGTTGCTCTACCAACTGAGCTATCTTGCCATATGCTTGCTATAAGCAAGCTTTGTTTTTATAGCAAATTAAGAAATATTTGTAAATAGGTTTTAAAAAGATTTTAATCCTATTTCTCTAAAGCATGGATCAGGTTCACTATTGCCCTATGAGTCGGAACGGATATTCCAAGCTCCTCAGCCTTGCTCACAACTGCACCGCTGATGGTATCCACTTCCGTTTTCCGCCCTTTTTCTATATCTTTCATAATGCTTGTATAGCTTCCCCTGTTTCTCAGGCTTATATCCCTTATTCTTGAAGCATAGGCTTCTTCATCAAAGCCAAGCCCCATTGCATTCGCAACTTCCGTAGCTTCTTTTATCAAGGTCCTGCAAAGCCTGAATGCATATGCGTTTTCAGCAATGTATGACATATCGCACTGCAGTACTGCAGTCAGCGCAGAAAGAGATGCGTTTGTCATCAGCTTATCCCAGATAATGAGTTCAATATTCTCCTTTACCCTGAGATCGAATCCTGATGAATTAAAAACATCCTTAAGCCTTTCAAGAAAAACCTTATCAGGATTGCCTGAAATGAATCCGATGTTCGTCACACCATTTCCGCCATGATGGATTCTGGCAAGATCCAGAACAGCGCCATTATCCTCTGTCGTGCCTATTATGATGTGCTCCATATCCTGGAATTCAGAAAGAATCCTTTCATGCCCGGCTCCATTCTGAAGAGTCATCAGGTATGTTTCCTTTCCAATAAGGCACTTTACGCTGCTTAAAGCCTGGCGGGAGAAAATGGACTTTGTAAAGAGTATGATGAGATCTGCCTCTTCTATTCCTTCTGCGCTTAATCTTGCCTTAACGCTGAAGCATCTCTCACTTCCATTTTCCTCAAGGATGATCCCGCTGCTGTTAATCCTCTCCACTAAGGCGCAGTTTGTGTCAATTAACGTTACATCCGCATTCCCTGAGAGCCTGGCACCATAGATTGATCCCATGGCACCAGCTCCTATTATTACAATTCTCATTAGTTGCTGAATTCCCCGAGGCCTTCAATTGCATATGCCCTGACAGGACAGGAATCAAGGCCAAGTATTGGAAGTGGAGCATAGCTCATGAAGAATACGTCTTTTTCAAGCTTATCAAGATTCTTCAGCACTTCAAGGAATACGATATTCTCTGCAAGGAGTATATCATGGAAAGGCTTGACATCTTCGTTGCTGCTTTCAATTGTGACGCCATCACCAAATCCAACACACTTTGCCTTATGCTCAAGGAACCATTTTGCTGTCTCTCCATTAACGCGGAGCCTCTTGTCCTCAGCTGTGTTTGTCTTCTCTGTGAATGGTGGGATCCTATGAGGGCTGTCGATAATTACGATAGTACCCTCCTTCATTTTAGGTCCGCAGTACTTATCAAGGAGTTCCGGTGTGATGTAATCCCTCTCCCCTGCCTCAATATTCACATAGATTGCCCTTCCAAAGAAAGTTGTCAGTGGAAGCTCTGCAACACTTGGCCAGTTATCGTCATGATGGTATGGGCACTCACAGTGCGTACCAAGATGGCTTGTAAGATCCATGATTGTATGGAAGTCTGGAATCAGCCCACCTGTATTGAACCTGTAAAGATGGCATCTTCTCGTCTCTGTCTTCGGATCGAGAGTCTTTGTCAGATCGACAATCCTCAGTCCATTCATTTCATAAACAACGTCCTGCATTTTCTTTTCCTCCTATAACGTCTCTATGCTTACTTTAATTACTGCTTTCCTGTATGTCTGGCTTTTTCCGCACAGCACTCCTGGACGGTGGATATCGCATGGGAAAAGGATCATGTAATCCCCTTTTTCCGCTTTTACGAACTTCTCCCCGCAAAGCTCCTCATCAAGGAGGAAAAGGTCATTGCTTTCCATCTTGAGCTTATATGGCCTTCTCTCCCTTTCCTTTATCCCCATCAGCTCGCATCCGCTGATCCAGTACTGGACATCTATATAATGCTCATGGTATTCAGCATCAGCCTCATCCTTTTCCCGGCTTGTCAGAGTGAACACCTTTGCATAGATTTTCCTTCCATCGATTTCGTACTCTCCATCCTCAAGTTTTGAAAAATCAGTCTCCTTTATGTACCTTATTGCCTTATAAAGTCCCAAAGGAAGCTTTGATATATCCAGAATGGAATTGACTGATCCTAGTATCATGACTCCTCCGTATGGTTTGCAATCGATTGCAAACCCGTTACGCTTATATATTCCCCCTCTTTTCAAGGATTGTCAAGAAAAATTTGCAATCGATTACAAAGATTTTCAGAAGCCTATAGGACTGAGCCTATCTCTGCATCGTCAATCCCCTCTGCTATGCTCTTTACATCCTTACCCTCTTCTATCCTCCTTAAAAGCGTTGCTATTGCTATTTCATCTTCTTGAGAAAGATCTGGATAGAAAGGATTCCTGTAAATAAGCTCATCAGAGAGTGTTATATGGGAAAGCACGCTGCGCCCTGAGAATTTTTCATCGTCATAATGGAATTCAAATGGAATTGAGAACACAGCCCCCTCTTTTGCAATCTTAAGCCCATCAAAAGTAAGCACTCCGTTTGATCCCCTTGCCTCCGCCCTTATATCAAGCAGGTAATTATGGTACTGGTTTGTTGAAAAGTCATGGATATAGAGCCTGCTGCCGAATCTGACGAATCTCAGTTTCCTTGTGTAGTCTTCATCAGTACCGGAAAAATCCCTGAGAGATCTTGAGCCGGTCTTTGTTATCTTCGACTGGAAGTTCATGAACTCCACTTCCCCTGCATCCCCACTTATGTCTATAAGCTTTCTAAGGACAGCTATGGCATGATGGTTATGAAGGCCTGAAAGATAAACCTGATCGATGTCCTTAAGGCGCTTTGAGGCAGTAATGAAAGAAGAAAACGTAGGAGTGTAAGGATACTGCTCTGCTGCAAATCCCTTAATGTTCCTGATCTTTTCCTTCTCCTCATGCGTCATTGATAAGAACCCTGTTTCTGAAATGATCAGCTCGCCTCTCCTATCCAGTTCAAGCAGATCACTGAACATGGTTTCCCTTGTTGCCACTATTACCGCATCATGATCTTTTTCAAGTGCTTCATCAAAAGATGTGAATGCATTCCAGCCAAAATCTCTCAGCTCTTCTTTCCTCTCTTTGCTTCTTGTCATTATGGCGCTTATAGTCAAAAGACCAGGAAGAGCCCTGCTGATCCTCTGATAGGATCCAGAACGCCATCCGCTTCCAATAAGTACTGCTTTCATAATTCATATTCTGCTCCCTGAATTGCAAAAAGGAAACAGAAACTGGAAGGCAGCATTACAAAACTGCATGCGAAAAATCAATTTTCTTTTTTCTATGATAAAAAGAATATTTTTTTTCAAAATATATTGACGCGAATGCATGAAATAGGCTAAATTCTCTCTTGTGCCAAGAAAAGGCCACTAGATATGCGGTCGTGGTGGAATTGGTAGACACGCTAGCTTGAGGTGCTAGTGCTTGAAAGGGCTTGGA
>CASFJV010000055.1 GCA_949295125.1 uncultured Spirochaetales bacterium | reverse complement strand
CTATGGAAGCACTTCTGAGACATGTTTCTATAGGTCTCTGCAGTTCTGCATCCTTTTGTTTAGTCTGGCTTATTGTTATGTGCCCTTCCTCATTTGTCACAAGAATGGAAACATCTACAGCAGCATTAAGGGCACTGGATCCTCTTGCCCTGCCTTCTGCTTCTCTTGAAACACCTGTATGGTGTATCAGGATTACTGAGCACTGCCACTTCTCCATAAGCTGGCTGAGTGACTCTAGGAATCCTCCTATTTCCTGAGAACTGTTCTCATCACCAGAGAAGAACCTGTTCAAAGTGTCAATGGCGATAACATCAGGTTTTTTATTAAGCTTCTGTATTTCGCTATCGATAAATGCCAAGTCTTCAGCCTGGTTCAGCCATTTTGGCCCTCTTCCAACAGCAAGGAATCCAGGATCATCAATCCCATGTTCCTGTACCCAAAGAGCGATTCTGGCCTTAAGTCCAAAAGCTCCTTCTCCTGCAAGATAAAGGCAAGTGGCCTTCTTTGCCTTCATTCCCTGCCAAGATCCAAGCCCCGAACTTAATGTCAGTAGCATATCGAGCACTACGAATGTCTTTCCACTGTTGGATGCTCCGTAAACCATTGCTAAACCATGCTCTGGTATCCAGTTTTTGATAAGCCATCTCATTGGAGCAGGCGTCTTCATATAATCACCTGCCCACGTGAAATATGACTCTTTTTCTGCCCCAAGGAACTTTTTCAGGGCATCAATTCCAAATCGTTGAGCGTAATCATTTGCATCCATTCCATCAACAGGAATCATCTTGTATGGCAATCCAGTATCTTCTGCATACTTCTTTCCAGGATTCGATCCTTTGCCTTTCTCATCATTATCGGCTACGACGGTAAGACTCAGCCTTCCCTTGAAAACATCTGCAACCGAAGCCATATTACCACCATCAAAAGCAACAATAACCGGTACTCCTGTTGCTTCATGGATGCTCGCTCCAGTAGCATACCCTTCGCAAAGGTAGGCCCTATTGGAATTCTCCTGGAGTCCGATAAGGAAGTAACAGCCTTTTTTTCTGCCTCCAGACTTAAAGCGCTTTTCGCACTTGCCATCTTTGTAGAAAATCCTCTGGTATGATGAAATAATGCCGTCTGGAGAATACAGTGGAATATACAGCGTTTCCTTATCAGCGGACATTTTGACACCTTCATATGCTTTGACTCCCTTGATTTTGAGATATGGATTGCCATTGCCTGCTTTATCAAGCAAAGACAGTTCCATTGCTGCCTCTATTGCAGCTTTTCTCTCGCTTTCCGTTTTCTGCAAAAGGGCATCTTCTGTCCTCTTTTTGATAATGGTGCTGTATTCTTCCGTGAGCCTGCCTTTCCCAGAACACCACTTGACTATTTGGCCTGTTCTCCAGCTTCCTGCCACTGCAATATCCACGTCTGGATTATTGTAGTAGACATACCAGCCATCAAGATCACCTTTCTTTCCTGCTGATGAAAATCTGTGAATCTGGCCGTCTGCCTTTGGATTGACCTGTACCCCGAAATTTGAATATGTAAAGTCAGGAAAGCTCATGTTTGAACATACTTCTTCTCGCATTTTCTACTGCCTCCTTTTCCTTTTCATATTCAGCCCGTATTCCATCCATTTCGATTTTCCAGAGCATCTTCACAACCTTGCGGTACTTTCTGTTTTTTTCATCCCTCTTTGTTATGATGTACTCTGGCCTTTCACCGTTCTGGATGTTTTCCACAAAAATATACCAATCATCAGAGATTGCAGCATTGGCATTCTTTGCAATGTCTAATAGCCTCCTGATGTCCCTCTGTCCAAGCCTCTCATGCCATGGAAAGAAAAACATCCTTATAGACTCACTGTTCTCAACTCTGAATTCGCAGACCACCATCGGGGTATGCTTTTCCCTCGATTCTGTTACCATCCAGCGCCACATCCATGGTTGATGCTTTTCCAGGCCATCCCCGTTGATGTCACCATCATACAGAACCCATGTGTATGGATTGCGGGGAAACTCATGCCCACAGTTTGGGCATACACTCACCTGTACCGGAACTATTTCCAGACATTCAGGACATTCCTTACATGGCTGTACCCCGTCCCGCTTCTCACCTTTTTTCTTTGGCGGTGCCACAAATGCTACCGGACCGTGCCTTTGGACGTTGCCGGCAAAATCGAGCACCAGACAATCACCGCCATTTGATTTCAGCCTGAGTCCGCGTCCAGCCATCTGCAGGTAAAGCCCCGGGCTCATGGTTGGTCTCAACATGGCAATCATGTCTATATCTGGATAGTCAAATCCAGTGGTGAGCAGGTTTGCATTGCATAATGCTTCAGTGTAGCCATGAGTGAAAGAATACAATTTTTCTTCCCTCTCATCCTGTTTCATAGCTCCTGTAATGTAATCAGCCTTCATCCCCATGCCTGAAAGTATTTCAGCCACATGCATGGCATGATTCACTCCCGAACAGAAGATAAGAATGTGACTGCGTTTATAGTAATCAGCAGATCTGGCGATCTCCTGGCATACTGCTTCGTTTGTTGTATATGTATCAAGCTCATTCTGGAGGTCACGCTCAACGAACTCCCCTCCCCTAAGCTTTATATTTGTCAAATCAAGTTTTGTGAATGTTCCCTTGCTCCTTAGTTTTGCAAGGTATCCCATGCCCTGCAACTCCAGAATGGAAACAGGTTCAATGAGATCATCAAATATGCTGTCTTCCCCATCTGTCAGGAATCCCTGTCCTAACCTGTATGGAGTTGCGGTAAGCCCGATAATCCTTGCTCCACTGTTCCTTTCAAAGAACTTGCGGTACATTCCCTGGGCTTCATTATTTATCAGATGTGCTTCATCAATAATGATGAACTTAAGGCCAGGCACTGATATCCTGTATATTGACTGTATCGATGCAAAGGTAACCGACTGGGAAACATCTTTGCTCTTTAGCAATGCAGAATAGATTCCTATCGAAAGATCTGGTGCTGCATTATGCAGAGCCCTTGCATCCTGTTCTATAAGTTCTTTCTGATGGGTAACTACCAGGATCTTGATACCTGGCCACCATTCAAGCGCTGAAGATATGAATGCTGCAAGGCATATACTTTTTCCTGCTCCAGTAGGAAGAACCAAAACTGGATTTTTGCCTTTATTTTCAGCCAGGTAATTAAAAGTTGATTGGACTGCTTTGAGCTGATATTGCCTTAATATCACTTTCTCCCCTCCTGACTGCACTAAGAATTTCACTGGAACTGTTGCCTTCCCATCCATTGAGGACTTCCCCTTCAAGCTGGGGAATAAAATAACAAGCAGAATCATCTGTGCTTCTGTTCTTCCTTAATTCCCACCCTGGAACAAGATCTGGGTGAATCACGTGACATTCACAGCCTTTCCTCTGCACTTCAAGCGGTATCTCTTTTCCACCATAACAAGCACATGTGCATCTGCCGTTCTTTTCAGCCGTAAAATGGCTGCATGTACGGCAGTTTATATCGGGGTAAGAACAACCGTGGCAAAAATCATGGAAACGGCAGAACTGGCACAAAAAGAAATCAGGATCATCAGAAAGAGATGATGGAATATAATCGGACGTTGCAATGTCTTGACCCCTTTTAACCAAATGTTCGGCATATTTCCTATCCAGACGAACCCGTTCCGTATACATTCTGTCATCATCCTTGCAGACTGCAACATAAAGAGCTCGCTGGACATCTATTCTGAGCATCAGTGAAGTCCCAAGCATTTCACACTGCATCTGGGCATAATGCATTGGCTTTGCTTCCTGGACTCCCTTAGATTCTAGCTCTGTAAAACTCTTGAGGTTATGTGTCTTGATTTCAAGCGAATGGAAAGCTTTTGGCGCTTCATATACACCTGAAAGGATGAGTCCATCAGGATGTCCCTTCACATGACTGCCGAAATCAATATTTAACTGGTTATCCAGGACATAATCCAGCTTAAGACCTATAGCAGAGAGATCTTCAACAACCGTTTCCTCTTCCCTATGCCCTCTCCTGAATAAACGGAGCATACGTCCTTCATGGATATCATGTGAAAACCACCTGAAATTAAGCCATAAATAGCGTGGACAAGCATGGCCAATGGATGAGACCCCAAGGTAATCCCTTGGGGGCTCGCTGTTTCCTTTCCAGAACCATGAGTCATCTATCAATTCTGCTGTTTTGGATATGTTGATGCTGAGGTCTATCTTCTGTTCCAGTCCTGCCATTCCATGCTCCTGCTAGAATCTTGATTTTGGTTTCTGCAGTCCTAGGCTATTTGTATCAGCAATTGTTACTGAAGATGATTGTGGATAACTGTTATTAGGCCTGAATGAAGGATCTGCCCCTAGCCCATACTCTACAATATTGTTTGATGCAGCATACTGCTCTGTTGCTTGCTGTACCTTCACTTTGATTGGCGTCATCCTTCCAATAAAGATATCTGTATCATCTATCCTTCTTCCCGTTCCAAGCGCATCCAGAAGATTAGCCATGTGCCTTCTGCCCATTGAAAGCTTCTGAGGATCCCTATGGGCTGTGATGATGTATCCCCATATATGCTTACCTGCATAATTTGGTCCGACAATCTCGAAGTTGAACTTAATCATCCTGCCTTCCCCATCTTTTGTGATTTTCTCTTCTGCTTCCTTAATAACAGCTGGATATGTTCCTGCTGGTACTGGTTCAAATTCGTTTGCGCCACCCTGTACATCTGTTACATCAATATTGATTCTTGCCATTTCATTTTCCTCCATTAATTCCGTTAATCTTGTTGAATATGTATGTAAGGTCTGGTTGCTCAAATACATCGAGTTTTCCAGATCTGTCCTTTGCCTCATACGATAGGTCTCCAGATGTCTGAAGGATCCTTACCATATTGCCGTCCTTATCATTCACTTTCCTTAAGACGAATTCCTCATCAAAGAAGTAACCAATACCCTGTGAAAGCCTGCTTCCTGGAAGAGATGGCGAATAAATAAGCATGCCATCCTGATTCTGCATTTTCTCTATCTTGGCAGAGAAATAAACATTCTTTCCTGGAATGTCCCTGAAATTTCTTAAGATCCTGTTGATCCTGTCATTCATATTTCCATATGCCTGCCGTCCATCCTTGACTGCATCCTTCTCGTTTTCAAGAACCTTTTCGGCAATCTCTGAAATCGAATCAAGGCAGATTGTGTCAAAGCGTTCAAAATTGCCAGCTTCCATTACCCAGTCATATGCATCTGAAAGATCATCAATTGTATTGATCTCAATAGCCTCAATATCATATTCCTGGAGAGATAGCAGACCTGATTCAGCTGAAATTATGACCGGCCTTGGAGCTGTAGAACACAGCATGGTTTTCCCTGATCCAGCGGCTCCATAAACAAGTACTTTTATGCCATTCCCTTTTCCATAGCCTTTAGTGCTGATCAGCTTTATTGCCATCTTCAACCTCCTTTCTCTTTATGAATGTTTGTGTCCACCTCACTCGCTGTTGGTACTGATCATGAGATAACAGTGGAATACTCCATGGTTTATACCCGTGTTCAAGCATACGTCTTGCAAGGCATGTTGCCTCATCATGTTCCACATAAGCCGTAGCAACCATGTAATCAATAATCTCTGGCTGTTCCTGTTTTTTCTTTTTGCTCGGCATGCTATTCCTCTCTGATGTCTGCACCTTTCTTAAAACTGAAGGATGTCTTGATCTCTAATGCTGGCGCTTTTTTAAATGTTGCAGTCAATGTGAACCCTTCAATGGATTCAGCTGATGCAGTGCTCTCCATTGCTTTTTCTGCCTGTGCGCTAATCATTGCTGTGATTTCCTTAGTTGTCATTTTTATTCCTCCTTGATGCTGAGTTAGTTATTTTTTCTGCTTTTTCTTTCTCTTCCAGGAAAATGAAGAATGCCCTACCTCCTGAAATTCTTGCACCTAATTCTGTGCATACATTCGCTGCTTCGAGTATGCTGGATCCTAGGACTTCCGCAATATCTTCTATCTTTACAGTCCTTCTCCAAACAGGAATAAGTCCAGCAACCAGCCGTTTCTGTTTCTGAGTGATTTTCATATGCTACTCCTTACGTACTCCCCGCCAATATAGCCACATGAACCAGATGTAATGATGAATGGTGCATTAGCTCTTTTCTTTTCCTTCCTGGCTAAGTGCCATATCAAAACAAACCTGCTTAAGACGCATACCAATACATCCGTCAGAAGCGTCAATCCAATTGCCAATAGTGTTGTTTGAATTTGCATTTTTTCCTCCTGTCTGCTATAATTAATTTGTTGTTTGGATGCATGAAGTTATTCTTCTGTCAGCTCTCTTGGTCTTATTCCTGGAGAGCTTTTTAATGCCTCTGTATTTTCCGTAATAGGCTTCACATTAAAGGGATCTCGAAGATCCATTCCTTCGTTTTCTCTTAGAAATCTCTCGAGTTCCTCATGTCTTACTTTGTACCTTCCTAATTGGATGCATTTGAGCAGTCCGGCTTTCCTTAAGTTCTGAACATATGGTTCATTTGATCCAATGATCTGAGCCACCTCTTTCAACGTGTAAAGCATCTTCGGATGCATGACCTGTTCTTCCTTCATCTCTCAGATCTCCTTATGAAATCATCAACAGCTTTGAAGAAGTCAGAACCATAATGACCGTTGTTATAGTCGTAACCACCGAGACAGAGCCATGTGACATAGAGATTCGATTCAGGGTTAAAACCAAGTACTATCTCCTCTCCTGCCCTGTTATGCTGGGAAGCTATGATGATGAATCCAACATTGGTTCTGATGTTGCTTTTGCCAGCAATGGTGAAGTTCTCTGGCTTCTTCGGTGCAGGTTTTCCTGCATCTTTTGGTGTGTAGCCTTCAATTCTAGATATGCTCATTCGTTCAGCTCCTCTCAACATATCAGCCCGCAGGCCTCG
>CASFJV010000054.1 GCA_949295125.1 uncultured Spirochaetales bacterium | reverse complement strand
GAATCTGAGATAATCCTTTTATAGTTTTCCAGTCCCGTGAACTGCATTCCAAGAGCTGCAGTCTGCGTCCTGTAATTGAAGAAACTGCAGTAAATTGTCTCAACTGTCGGAATGAGTATCAGGACTGATATCAGGATAGCTGCTGGAGCCAGAAGCAGATATCCCCGGATCTCCCTCTTTTTCATCTCTCTCCCCTCCTTTTATTCCTGTTTTTCAATAAAGGACAGCCTCTATGCCTGCCTTAAGGCTCTCTGCTGCTTCGCTTGGGCTCTTCATGCCGCATACGACAGCACTTGTCTCTATCTGTATCCTTGATGAGATAGCTGAATAGAAAGGAGTGAGTCCCCTTGGCCTTGCAACACTTAAAGGTGCGAGGAAATCAAGCAGGTATTCATACCCATCAAGTGCAGTCTCCTCTTCATAGAAAACCTTGAGGGTCGGAACCTGGCTTACATCTGTGAGAGCTTTCTTCTGGGATTCATAATTTGCCCTGAACTGAGCAAACTTAGCAGCCTCTTCCTTATGCTCTGAGAATTCTGAGACCATCAGGCCCCATCCGCCTAAAGCGCCATTTACTGGCATTGCAGCGATCTTCATATTGCCTTTAACAGAAGATGCATCACCATTATATACGGCGTATCCGCTCAGCCAGTCTGTGTCGAATATGATATTGCCAGCCATTACAGTGTTCCTCAGTGCATTAGTATCGAATGTACCGATAGCCGATGGAGTTATATTCTCTTCAAAGATGTATGAAGCAAGCAGTTCAAATGCCTCTTCTGCAATATCATAGTCGAGAGTCAGCTCTCCATTCTCATTGACCATGTCTCTTCCGCCGAGGGCCCAGTAGGTTGTGAGGAAACAGCATGCAAGAGTTTCATTCTGAATTCCGATGTAGCCAAAACCATAGAGATCCTCATTCTGCTCGCCTTCCATGATGGTTTTGGAATACTCCAGGATCTCATCATAGTTTTCAGGCACTGAAAGGCCGTACTTTTCCAGCAGATCCTGCCTGTAATAGAGGGCAGTCACGTCTGCCATGAAAGGAAGGCCATATGTTTTCCCGTTGAAAGTATAGGCAGAAAGCATTGTATCTATAAATGATTCCTTCACCCCTTCATCAAGGTATTCATCTAAAGGCGTTACCCATCCTGCTGAGATGAAGATTGCTGGCCAGCAAGCATCTCCGGCAAACACATCCATCTCACTTCCTCCAGTCTGAAGGACAGTCTGTATGGTCTTGAGCCTGTCGTTGGAACTTGATGGGAGTTCAACGTAATTGACTTTGATATCCGGATTCTCAGCTTCAAATGCTGCGATTATCTCCTTCTCAAGATCAGTATCCGGCCTTCCATAGTATGTAATGGTGACAGGACCATCACTTTCTTCCTGTAATCCTCCTGCATAAACAAAGCCAAATGCTGTTAAAAGAACCAATAGTGCTGCTAATAGCTTTTTCATTTTTTCTCTCCTGTAGTTTCTATATATGAAGCCAATAAAGATGGCCAGTCTGTCTGAATGATGTCATACCCCTTGTCAAGGAGCACTTTCCAGCCCTTATCGGGACCTGAGGATATTGAAGTGTTATCATCAAAGCCACCAGAGAGGCATTTGCTGCCATCAAGTGTCAAAGCGTTGACCCAGATAAGGCAACCATCTGAATGAAGGCGGCCGATGAATTCATCAGATGCGATGTAGTCATCCTTTTGCTGGTAGTTAGTCTCTATTGCCACCGTATTTATGCCCTTGTAGCTTTTTATCAGGTCATATTCCTCTTTTTTCCTTATGATTCCCATGTACATGAAGCCTTTTCCGTACTCTTCAAATACATCAAGTACCTCTTCCTTTGCCGGAGACTTTATGATCAGCTGATCCTCCATGCCGAAAGCCCTGAGGAACTCAAGCGTCTCCTTCCAGGATGAAAGCCATGCCCTGTCTATGTTTATAAAGCATTTGCCTTTCAGCAGCGCCATGACATCCTCAAGCCTGCTCACGCCTATTCCTGACCTGTTGAATGAACTGTTTATATACTCAAGGCTCTCTATCTCCTTTGAAGAGTACTCGTTAAGCCGTCTTCCCCCTTCTAGGCCGAACGTCCCTTTCTCCTCCCCTGAGTGGTAAGCATAGAAAACGCCGTCGCTTGATCTTATGGTATCGACTTCCACCAAGTCCGCACCGAGCATCAGGGCAGCCTTATAGGACAGGATCGTATTTGGAGGGATGTTGCCTCCCCAGTTTCCCCTGTGTGCTGCGATAAGGACTTTTTTTCTTTTCCTTGCTTCTTTTAAATCCATGGTTCCTCCTTACAGTTACTATTATTATTCCATAAATTGATACGTGTCAATTTTTATTTTTACTAATTTTGATTTTTTAAATTTTTCCTTATTTTACAATTATTTATTAGATTTAACATTTTATTAATACGATTCATTATTTCTTCTTGATTTCCCCTCATGCATAGGATAGAATCAATAATGAGGAAACATAATGGTAACAACAAGGGATGTTGCAAGGGAAGCCGGAGTATCGCAGGGGACAGTATCAAATGTCCTTAATAGGACGGGCAAGGTATCAAGTGAGAAGATTGCCAGGGTCGAAGAAGCTATAAAGAAGCTTGGATATAAGACAAACATCCAGGCCCAGAAGCTGAAAATGGGTCCGGGAAAGAGCGTTTGCCTGCTGCTTCCATCGCTGAAGATACCGCACTACCTGACTTTCTTTGAAAGCCTCAGGCGCTGTCTCTTTGATGATGGAATTGAGCTCAGGCTGCAGATTACGGACGATTTGCAGGATGTGGAGCTTAAGTGCATCGGAAAAATCTATGAGGACCTCCCGGCACTTGTCATCACATGCACCTCCCTTCCCTCGGCACTTTCATACCAGATGGATATTCCAGTCCTTTTCCTCGACCGTTTCCCTCCTGAGAGGAAGACTAACCAGAAAATAACGGGATTCAGCTACCTTGATGCTGGAAAAAAGATTGGGGAATACCTGAAAAGGAAGAAAGCGAAAAAGATTGCCATTTTCTCTTCCTCTTCCCCCACTCTGGACCAAAACCAGTTTGCTTTGGCTCTTGAGGAGGCAGCAGGAGAAGATTCCTCAATCACCTTTTTCAGGTCGGACAACGGGAGGATAAAATCAAAGGCCATAGAGCTTGCATCAAGATCTGCAGGCTTTGATGCGGTTGTCACAGAGGACAGCTCAAGGGCAGAAAGCCTCTTGGATGTGAATAAGTACACGGGAAAGGAACTGCCTGAGATAATAACACTGTCTGAAAAGTCCTTCTTCTATCCGGAAAGGACCACGCCATATGTACTTGACTATGCAAAGCTTGGAAGAAATGTTGCTCTTGCCGTTTCAAGGTATCTTTCTGATGGCATAGCCCTGGATGACATGCTTATGCCGGCTGTTGGATTCAGGAGGAGTGTTGAGCTCAGCCGGATGAGCGGAGGAAGGCTTTCCATTCTTACTCTCGATTCCCCGGCATCTGAATCCCTTGAGATGCTGCTTCCGGATTTCAGGAAAAGGACAGCAATAGATGTCACTTTTGAGACAAGATCATATGAGGATATCTACAGGATAGTATCAGATCCAGATGCGCACAGCAGGTACGACATCATAAGGATAGATATGGCATGGCTTCCAGAGATTGCAGGGAAAGTTTTCAGGCAGCTGGACAGCACATCAGCAACCATAAGGGAAATCACATCGCATTTCCTTCCTGAAATCGGAGAGGCCTATTCAGTTGTAGATGGGAAGATGTACAGCCTTCCGTTTGATCCTTCCGTACAGCTCCTTTTTTACAACAGGGAAGTATTCAGCAATGCAAAGACAGCCCGCATTTTCTTTGAAAAGCACAAAATGAAGCTTACTGTCCCAAAGACATTCGAAGAGTATGACAGGATCGCATCCTTTTTCACAAAACGGATAAATCCAAACTCCCCTACAGAATTCGGCCATGTGATGGTGAACGGGTCCTCTGCTGCCGTATTTGCTGATTTTATCCAGCGCATAGATATCAGCCCGTTCTGCTTCAGGACAGTGCTTGAAAATCCTGAGACACTGAAGGCCCTTAAGGCATATGCAGCATCCACTGACTCAACAGATGGAAAGATCCATCTCTGGTGGGGACGCACTATAGAATCTTTCAGCAGCGGAGAATGCGCTATGCTGAGGGTATTCATGAACCATGCCCCAAGAATCACAAACAGCAAATACTCTGCGGTTGTCGAAAAAGTTGGTTTTTCTCAGATTCCAGGCGGCCACCCCCTTCTGGGAGGAGGAGCAATCGGCATTACAAGGGAAAGCCGCTCGTACAGTGAGGCCATCGAATTCCTGAAGTGGATATATAGCGATGAGATTGCAAGGCTCTATACCCTCTTTGGAGGGACAAGCCCAAATGAATCAATCTACAGTGATGCTGAAATACTTTCAATCTATCCTTGGCTTTCAATTGCAAAAGAGGGCTTCAGCAAAGGAAGGAGGAGATTTGAGCAGAAGGAAGAGGCAAAACACCAGAGGATTCTTGAGGATGCAATCGGCTATGCAGTCAGAAGCACATCAAATGGAGCAATGAGCGCAGAAGATGCAGTAAGGGATGCTCTTTCAAAATACCATAGCTAACCCCCTGCAAAACATGGATATGCATTAATACAGTTCCGATATAGGATTTCTATTATTGTAATTCAATTTAATATCCATATATTATATCCTGCATGAAACACGCTTATCTGAAACTCCCTTCGCAATTAAAATTTTTAGATAATCCATTACTTACAGCAAAAGATATTTCAGATTTTAATATCAAGAATTTAATTTCTAAAAATTTAATTCTCATTCGATTTTAAATTATTTAATTGATTATTATCTTATATTGCAAAGACTTTATATAAAAACTCATTATTGAAAATTTATTTTTGTAAATTATTTTCATTTTCTATGTTATGTTTTACAATGTTTGCATGACTAAATTCCAGTTTCAGATAGATGCCTACTGGGGTAAGGTTGAGGCACTGCTAGTGATAAACGGCTATTCTTCCCTCAGGCAGCTATGCGAAAAGAACAAACTCAATTACCAGGTTATTGCGGCTGCAAGGAGAAGGCATGTTTTTCCATCCCTTGAAAATGCCCTTGAAATTTCTGAAATACTCCACTGCAATCTTCTGGAAATGATATACAGCGATGATTCTGCTGCTGATACGGAAAGAGGGTCAAAGTTCCTGGATAATTTTGAATTTGATGAAATTAAAGTTATTGCCATCAAGCCACTTAACAGAGTTGCGACAGAGTCGCTGGCAAAAGCACTCTCCAGGAGAAAATGATTACTCGAACAATATCTTGAATACTGCATTTCAACACTCCATATTCTGCGCTTACTGCATAAGGAATGCCTTTGCACATTTTTCAGGCAATAGCTTTTCAGCTGGACTCATCACTAGGCTTCATAGCATTCCATGCTGCAGGGCAAATTCGCTCTGCATAAAATAGTGTTGTTAAAATTGGAACTATTTAAACTTTATTAAATTATTGTTTTATATAATACTATTTCTATATATTTACTCTATTATAATTATATAATTTTTATTTTATATATTATTATTTTTTTTTGTTGTTTTGCTTAGAGCAATATCGGAATCAATTATTTATGCCTCATTCTACTTATTTTTATAGCTGTTTTTCTACTTTTCCGATACTCTTTATTCTAAATCCTATATCTATTGATATAGCCGTAAAATTAAATCCTAACAAAATTTTAATCTTTTTCTTGCCACTTGGTTATCTTTCTCTTACTTTATATTTGATGTTAGAAAGTACAAGTTATAGAATCAGCTTACTGCTGTTGAATGAAAGGCCATTATTCCCGGGTGGAGTCACTACGCTTGTGATAGCCAGGGAAGAAGAGATACATCTGATTGAACAGCTTGCAAAGACTAATGTTCCTTTCGGAGTCGTTCTTCTGAAAGACCCTGCAGGGCAAACCGTCCCAGTTAATGAGGTAGGAGGACTTAACAATCTCTGCAGTGTTGGAACACTATGCAAGGTGAACAGGTATGTTAGGCTTCCAAACGGAACGCTCCATGTATTTGTGTCGACACAGTCAACATTCAACATCCTGAATGTTGAAAAGAATGGGGAGATAATAGAAGCCGAGGTCGTGAACAGGGTTGAGGAAGAGATCAATCCACGGTTTGTAGCACCTTACATGCGCCTGCTAAGGAGGGTTCTTTCTGAACTTCTGCCGCAGTCCCCTATCTTTGCTTTTGCCACAGATGTCAATCTGGCAAACATCAAGGATGCAACTACCCTTCTCAATTACGTATGCTCATCAATAAAAGCTCCAAAGGAGTTTCTTCAGGAAATCCTTGAGACAGACACTATCAAGGAAAAGTATGAGATACTTCTTGGATATCTGGAGAATGAGAAGAGCATAATCATAATGCAGAACCAGATAAGGAACGAACTTTATGACAATGCCCGCAAGAAGAACCAGGAATACGTAATCAAGCAGCAGATTGCTGCCCTTGAAAGCCAGCTTGAGCAGATTAATGGGAAAGGGAGCGGAGATCCTGCAAGGCCAGGATTCAACTACACACGCCTTACCCCGAGGGAAAGCGATCTGAAGGAACTCCAGGGAAGGTATGAGAAGATGAAGAAAATCCTGCCAAAGGAGTATCATGAGGTAATTGAAAAAGAACTCGATAAGCTTTCAATGGGTGAACAGTCGAGCCCTGACTACACTATAAGCAGGACATATCTTGATACCATATTCTCCCTGCCCTATCCGAAAAAGAATTTCAAGCCGAAATACAATGTGGAAAAAGTACGGGAAGTCCTGGACAGGGATCACTATGGGATGAAAGATGTGAAGGACAGGATTCTGGAATTCCTCGCATCCCGTTCACTTGCCGGTGATCCGAATGGAGCCATCATATGCCTTGTCGGCCCTCCTGGAGTTGGAAAGACAAGCATAGGAAAGAGCATTGCAGAAGCCCTTGGAAGGAAGTACTTCAGGTTTTCCGTCGGAGGAATGCGCGATGAGGCTGAGATAAAGGGACACAGGAGGACTTACGTAGGAGCCCTTCCAGGAAAGATCATCAGAGGCATGCTGGAAGTGAAGGAAGTTGATCCCCTGTTCCTTATCGATGAGATAGACAAGATTGGAATGGACTATAAGGGAGATCCGGCATCTGCACTGCTTGAAGTGCTTGATCCAGAGCAGAACAGCCACTTCAGGGATCTCTATCTCGACATTCCGTATGACCTGTCAAAGATCCTCTTTATTGTGACTGCAAATGACATTGACACCATTCCGCAGCCGCTGCTTGACAGGATGGAGGTAATAGAAGTTCCAGGCTATACCCCGCAGGAAAAGCTTAATATCGCAAAGAAGTACCTCTTTCCACGCCTTATAAGGAAGAATGGGCTGGAAAAGCATAACATCACGGCAGATGATGATGCCCTTCTTTCAATTGCAGAAGAGTACTCGAGGGAAGCCGGAGTAAGGAACTACGAGAAGAACCTGGATAAGGTGCTGAGGAAAGTAAGCCTTAAGGTTGTTGAGAAAACGAGCAATGAAGAGGATTTCCATCTTGATAGGGAAAGCGTGGAAAGGTATCTTGGGCAGCCAAGGTTCGATCTCAGCACTAAGGTTGAGGCAAATGTACCGGGAACTGCAGTAGGACTGGCATGGACGAGCCTGGGAGGAGACGTTCTGCTTATTGAAGCGGAAGCTGTGCCGGGGCATGAGGATTTCAAGCTCACTGGAAAACTTGGCGATGTGATGAAAGAGTCATGTGCAATAGCCCTTTCTGTAGTTAAGAGGGAATGCTACCTGCGTGGAATGGATCCGGGATGGTTCAAGAAGAACAGCATCCACCTGCATGTTCCAGAGGGAGCCACACCGAAAGACGGTCCGAGTGCCGGAATAACAATGGCAACTGCCCTCTGGTCAATGGTTACAGGCAGTGTTATAAAAAGCGATCTGGCAATGACCGGAGAGCTTACACTCACAGGCCTTGTAATGCCGATTGGCGGACTGAGGGAGAAAGTCCTCGCAGCAAGAAGGAATCATGTTAGGGAGATCATAATCCCGGAAAAGAACAGGAAGGATCTTGATGAGCTTGACAGCGAAGTCAAGGGAGATGTAGTTTTCCATCCAGTGAGCAGGATTGAGGAAGTCCTCAAGATTGCATTCCCATGCGATAATACGGTACGATTGAGTGCTGAAGAAGCAGAGAGGGTATATAACGGATATCTCGAGAAAGAGAAGAACGAGGAGAAGAAGGATGCCAATTGAGCTCTTAAGCCCAGCTGGAAACATAGAAAAGCTTAAAGTTGCAGTAGATTATGGTGCAGATGCCTGCTATATGGGCCTTAAGGATTTTTCACTTAGGGCCAATGCAGGCAATTTCGGAGAAAAAGAGATAGAGGAAGTAAAGCGCATAAAGGAAGAAAGCGGTAAGAAGCTCTATTGTGCAATGAATATCGTTTTCAAGGAAAGCGAGATTGAAAAGCTCTATTCCATGAAGGACGAGATTGCCTCATGGCCCTTCGATGCCTTCATCATCTCAGATATTGGCCTTGTGGATTTCTTCAAGAGGTACATGCCGGAAAAGGACCTGCACCTTTCAACGCAGGCATCATGCATCAACAGCAGCGCTGTGAAAGCCTATAAGGACATGGGCTTCAGGCGCGTGATACTTGGACGTGAGGCATCCCTTGATGATATAAAAAGGATAAAGGACAAGGTTCCTGAGATGGAACTGGAGGCTTTTGTGCATGGGGCGATGTGCATGGCATACTCAGGAAGGTGCATACTCTCTGCATACCTGACTGGGAGGAGTGCAAACCAGGGAGACTGCGCACATACATGCCGCTGGAACTATAAGGCATATGGCTATGCCATTGAAGAGGAAGAGAGGAAAGGCTCATTCATGCCAATTGAGGAAGGCGATAACTATACGGCAATCCTTTCTTCCAAAGACCTCTGCATGATAGACCATGTGAATGAGCTGAAGGAAGCTGGACTGGACAGCCTGAAAATCGAGGGAAGGATGAAGAGCGTCTACTATGTTGCCGTTGCCACAAGAGCATACAGGAAAGCTATAGACAATGATCCTGATTTAGAGAAATACAAGAAAGACCTGTTTAATGTCTCCCACAGGGAATTCACTACAGGCTTCTTCTTCTCAAATAATCCTTCTGATATAAAGAGCGGAGTATCGCGGCCGACATCATACGGGTATGAAAGGGCCTACCAGTTCCTTGGAACTGTGAAAGAAAGCCTTGGCACTGGCCGGTATGTAATCGATGTGAAGAACCAGATCAGGAAAGGAGATGACCTTGAATTCATCGCACCTGATGTTCCCCTTCTCTCAGATAAGGATTTCCGGCTCTATGATGAATCTGGAGCAGAGCTTGAAAAGATAGACCATGGAAAGTATGTAGAGCTCGAAACAGCCCTTCCATTAAAGAAAGGATATATTCTCAGGAAGGAAAACGAAGAGAAGATTGTTAACTGATCAGATGCATCCCCACTTTGAAAGTGGGGTTTATCTTTGCATTCTGCCATCCTTCAATTTTTCCGTTCTGCAAATTTCATCATTGAACATCTCTACCATCTTGTCCACGCAGGCAGAGAGGGAGAAGAGTTTTGCTTCTTCAGCATACCTGAATTCCATTTCCTTCCGCTCTTGCTCATGCTCAAACCAGTAGTCTATTTTCCTTGCAAGATCATCCGGATTGCCTGCTTCAAAAAGAGATCTGTCATCTAGTGCAAACTGCGGAGTGGCAGATCTGCTGCTGTTGGCAATAACAGGCACAAGGCCGGAGGCAAATGCTTCCATGCAGCTGATTGCCTCAATGTCCGCATCAGATGCATGGACATAGAGATCAGTTTCCCCAAAAAGGTCGATCAGGCCCTCAAGGGTAAGGAATTCCATCATTATTGGATTTGGCAGAGTGGCCCCAAGCTTTTCATATTTTTCCCTGACCGGTCCCTGCCCTGCCAGGAACAGCTGGATCTTATCTGCGTGCCTGCTTTTTCGGACTGCTTCAATCAGGACATCCTGCCTCTTTTCATTCGATAACCTTCCACTCATCACAACAATGAACTTACCTTCGAACTCAGCTCTTCTCGTTTTGCTTTTATGGTATTTGAACACTGGGGAGATTCCATTGGAAATAACCCTGATTTCAGCCTTGTAATTATGCTTTATGAGCTGTTTTTCTATCATATGGCTCGGGCAGTGTATATAGTGGAAGTACTGGAATATATATTTTTTTGCAACCCAGTATGTGAAGTTGATCAAAGGTATGCAGTTGCCAAGCTTCACGGAAAACCATATGTTCTCAGGCTGAACATGGAATGCCCCTGTACAGGGTACATTGTTCTTAAGCGCTATCTTTACCGCCTGCCTTCCTATGGCAAAAGGCATCATGACATGTACAAGATCTGCCCATAGGACAGCCTCTTCCATTTTCTTTTCTTCAGGTGCCGCAAAAATAAACCCCTGCGCTGTTACCAGCTTATCGAAAAAAGGAAGGTGGTAATCCCTGAATCCCCACTTATCTTCCCTTCCCTCACCGACAGCTGCAATCCTTACTTCATGCCCCTTTTCAACCAGGGTATCATGCAGCCTTCTTGCCGTTATTGTATTGCCGTTATTTGCTCCATCATATTGATCGAGTACTAAAAGAACTTTCATTAACAATTCCTATTCCACATATTTTGCATACAGCTTGTTGACAGTAGGATCTGCATCATATATCTCTTTTGCAAGTGTTGCATACTTCTTTGCATTCTCCTCATCTTTCTGGCTGTCATAACCAAGTGCAAGACCACTGTATATCGAGAACTTATCCCAGATAGCCGTAGGATTCCTATCTATTATTCTCTCAGCTTCCTGGAATAATGCAAGCCCCTTCTTCTTATTGCCTCCGACAATGCCAGGGCTCTGAAGGTACCTGTCTGCTGCAAGAAGAAGCACATGGAAATCCTCCGGATGCTTTTCATAAAGGTCATCCACCATGCCTGGAAATTTCATGGCTTTCGAAAGTGATCCATCAACCAGATACCAGAAAGAGGTGGAAAGAGCCTCCACAACGCCAGCAGCAGATTCTGGCGCTCCGTTATTCCTTGCATCCTTTATTCTTCCGTCTGCAATTTCCATATAGTATTCTGCAGTGTCCTTATCACCAGACTCCTTCGCATAACGAGCTACAATCAGGGATGCACGTGCCAAAGCGGCATCCTTGATCCAGTCCTCATAATCAGAAAGGATCATATGTGTCTCCAGCTCATCATAAAGTACATATGCTTCATCTGCTGGCTTTCCATCAAATATATGCTTAAGCAAAGCGCCATATTCTTCATCATCCACCATTGGCTCATAATAGTTAATCTCGCCGTCCCCAGCCTTTGAGAAAGCGGGAGCCAGGAACACAAGGCATAGCAGTATTACAACAAGTTTTCTTTTTGACATGCACATAATATAACAAATAAGGAAAAGCCCCGTCTACAATGGGAAAAAGCCAAAATATGCTCAGTTGTTTGAAAATTGTTAAGCTTGTATTTTACTGCTGTTAAAGCTAAAAAAAATGTTTGACTAAGTCATTCGTAATTTATAAATTACACCATATGAAAAGACTCATTCTGCCCATACTCCTAATTGTAATATCCACATTTCTCTTTGCAGGGAATGCATATTCAAACCGTCAGGAAATTTACAGTGTAGACAGTATGGAATACAAGGCAATCAGGGATCTTTACATTTCACATGGCTATGCCCTTCCCTCAACTTCAGGACCCTGGCCTGCAGCAGAGCTTGATCTGATGCTGAGCAGGATTGATTTTTCAAAGCTCAGCGCAAATGAAAAGGTCTTATATGGCCATGTAAAGGAAAGCCTGGATGAAAAAGCCAGGTATTCTTCAAGTGACATGTTCTGTTTTGACCTGAAAATTGATTTTAACGGAGAAGCATATCTCCATACGAATAAAGACGCTTTCACATCTCCCGACGAATATGCAAGAAGACCGGGATCATTCTACAGCGACTACAACAAACCGACACCATTGGTATCAATCCCTTTTGAAACCTGGATTGGACAGAATGTCTATGGCTACACATCTCTTGACCTTTCCACCGTAAGGCATGTGCATAGCCTTACGGAAACAATAAAAGACAGCGATGGGAATATCATCGGATACAGCTATAACCCATCCTATATAATGCACAACCTTGTTTTCATTCCGCCAACCGCATTTTCCGATTTCAACATGAACTTCCCATACAGGGCTTTTGCATCCATCGGAGGAAGCTGGTGGAACATCGCAATCGGCCGTGATAAGCTCAGCTGGGGACCAGGAGAGACAGGGAATTTCATAATCGGAGACCAGATCCCCTACCATAATAATGCAAGGGTTTCCTTCTTCACAAAGAACTTCAAATACATATTCTCCATAAGCTCATTCATCCATCCGATGAACTATATGAAATCCTATGATAATGACGGCTCACTGTACTATTACTATCCCGAGTACAGGCAGGATGCCCCAAGGGATGGCCTGAGGATGTTTATATCACACCGCCTTGAGTGGAGGCTTTTTGACAAGGTGAACATGGCCCTGACAGAAGGGATAATGTACCAGAATGAAAACGGAATGCTTGATCCTCTGGTAATAAGTCCGACGGCAGTATTCCATAACTTCTATATCAGGGGAAACGCAAACTCCATACTATCCCTGGAAGTGGACTTTTCCTTCCTTCCCCACTGGAATGGCTATCTTGAATTAGGAATTGATGAACTGCAGATGCCAGGAGAACAGACAAAAGAAGGAAACGCACCAGGTGCAACTGGGCTCCTTGCAGGAGTCAAATTCTCATATCCACAGAAGAAAGGAAACATCTATGGATCTTTTGAAGGCGCAATGACTACACCGTATCTTTACCTGAGAGACGATGGGGAAAGCCGGAATGGAGATAAGTATGGCAACAGCTTTGTTGTGGCATTCCCTGAATTTGTATCTGATGCTGATGACGGGAAAAAGCTCGGCACATACACGCTGCAGTACGTGGGATACCGCTATGGCGGAGATGCAATAGTGCTTAATGCAAATACTGGATATGAGGAATACGGGAAGTGGTATGCAGAAGGCAATATCCTCTACCTTATTCATGGTGCTTTCGATACCCTTACCAGATGGAGCATGAATGATCCAGCAAACACCCCAACTGACAGTGAGGGAGATGCTGGCAGCTATGATAAGAACCCAGCAAATAAGGAAAAGAATGCAGTTATGCATGTCATCGACATATCGGTCGAAGGAGGAATAACTCCGTTACATTATTTTGACATCTATGGAAGATGTGATTTCATAACAGCCATAAACAAGGACAATATGAAAGGAAACAATCAGTTTGATTTCCAGTTCACACTTGGCTTGAAATATTCACTTTAATCCCGGTTTTATTTTCTTTTGCATAAAAAAGAAAACAGGCTTATCATGCGGAGATTGCAGTTTTTTCTTGCTTTTCCCATGGAGCACTCTTAAACTGAATTAAATTAAATGATAAGGATGGTGAAATAATGTCAGAAATTCATGAGAAACTAACACAGAACTGGGAAATCTATGCAACAGAAAATGCACGCTATGAAGAAAAAGGAATCAAGGTTGCAAGAGTGAGGGCAAGGAAAGCACTTTCTGAGATTGCAAAGCTTGCAAAGGAAAGAAGGAAAGAACTGATTGAAGCAGCTGAAGGAAGCGAAGAATAGTTATATAAGCCAATACTTAAGTGGACGGCTCAGATGAGCCGTTTTTTTCTGCAGAAAAGAGGAGCCCATATAAGGACTCCCCTTCTCTTTCTTCCTAGATAGACTTAAGCAGCTCTATATGAGCCTTGCTCTTTTCTATGACTTCCAGGGCCTCTGCCTTCTTTTTCTTTTCCTTTTCTACAGCTTCGGCTTTCGCATTGTTCATGAACTGAGGATTGCCAAGCTTCTTCTCTGCGCCTTCAAGAAGCTTCTCAGCCTTTCCTATTTCAGTACTGAGCTTCCTTATCTCAGCATCTACATCGATTGCTTCCTTCACAAAGAGGAAACACTCATAGCCAGCTCCTGAAGCAGGCAC
Source organism: uncultured Spirochaetales bacterium (assembly GCA_949295125.1). Taxonomy (GTDB): domain Bacteria; phylum Spirochaetota; class Spirochaetia; order Sphaerochaetales; family Sphaerochaetaceae; genus Ornithospirochaeta. The sequence goes on along the minus strand of CASFJV010000054.1, from coordinate 12,781 downwards.
TGCTCCCTGGGTATCTTCACATCCAGTCTCATCTATGATGAACTCTGAAGCTCCGGCAAGCGTTGAGATAAACCCTTTTTCACTCTTTACAAGATCCATGGCCTTAAAGCCTTCACCGGTTCTAAGCATAACCTTGATTTTCTTCTCAGGTGCAATCTGGAGGGATGACCTGAGGCTTCTGCAGCTTCTCACAATATCCTTAAGGGACTCAACTTTCTCAACCTCTTCTGCAAAAACGAGATTACTGTCGAATTCAGGATAGTGCTGCACTATGACATCTCCCTTATGGTTTGGAAGCTTCTGATAGATCTCCTCTGAAATGAAAGAAAGGAATGGGTGTATAAGCCTCATGCTCTTTTCAAGCAGGTCCATGAGGATGGAAATCTGGAGATTCTTCTCCTCATCGCTTCCGCTAAGCAGCTTCTGCTTCGTATCCTCAATATACCAGTCGCAAAGATCGTTCCAGAAGAATGAATAGACTGCATTTGCCGCATCATTGAAGCGGTAGCCCTCCATGGCTTTCCTTATCTCATCGGCAGCACTGTTAAAGCGGCTGTAAATCCACTTATCCATTACTGTGAGATCAGAAATGCTGAAATCTACAAGTTCCCTTCCCTCCAGGTTCATAAGCAGGAATCTCGTTGCATTCCAGATCTTGTTTGCAAATCGCGATCCCATCTTGAATGAATCGTTATCGATGAGGACATCCTGTCCCTGAGCAGCCATATAGCAGAGGGTGAACTTCAGGGAATCTGCTCCATACTGGTCGATAATGAGAAGAGGATCTACTCCATTGCCGAGGCTCTTGCTCATCTTCCTTCCCTGCTTATCGCGGACAAGCCCTGTGATGACTATGTCCCTGAACGGAGCCTTTCCAAGGAATTCCTCACTGCTCATTATCATCCTGGAAATCCAGAAGAAAATGATGTCATATGCAGATACGAGGGCACTTGTAGGGAAGAATTTCTTAAGGTCTTCCGTATCTTCCGGCCAGCCAAGTGTTGAGAATGGCCAGAGCCATGAGGAGAACCATGTATCAAGAACATCACTGTCCTGCTCAATGTTATGGCTGTGGCAGTGAGGGCACTCCGTTATATCCTCCCTTGAGACGATTTCCTTTCCGCAATCCTTGCAGTACCAGACAGGAATCCTATGGCCCCACCACAGCTGGCGTGAGATACACCAGTCCCTGATGCTCTCCATCCATCTCTGGTATGTGTTCTCCCATCTTTTCGGATAGAATACGATATCGCTCTTCTCAAGAGCCTCAAGAGCTTTCTCTGCCAGGCTTTTCATCCTTACGAACCACTGGTCAGAAAGGTACGGCTCAATGATTGTATGGCAGCGGTAGCAGTGGCCGACTTCATGTGCATGATCCTCGATCTTTTCGATATATCCAGCAGCTTCCAGGTCAGCAACAACAAGCTTCCTTGCCTCAACAGCTGGGAGGCCCTGATATTTTTCAGGACAGTTCTCATTGAGCGTTCCATCAGGATTCAGGATATTGATAACCTCAAGATTATTCCTTCTTCCGCATTCAAAGTCATTCGGATCATGAGCAGGAGTGATCTTTACCATGCCCGTACCGAATTCGCGGGAAACAAAGGAATCTGCGATAATCCTTATTTTCCTGTCTGTCAGAGGAAGATCAAGCGTCTTTCCTACAACACCCTTATAGCGGTCATCCTCTGGATGCACAGCAACAGCAGTGTCACCGAACATTGTCTCAGGCCTGGTGGTTGCAACAATGATATAGCCAGATCCATCGCTGTACGGATATCTCACATGGTACAGCTTGCCCGGCTCGCTCTCATATTCCACTTCATCATCTGAAAGTGCTGTTCCGCATTTCGGGCAGTAGTTCACAAGGTATTTGCCTTTGTAGATGAGTCCCCTCTCATAAAGGGTTACGAAGCATTCCCTTACGGCTTTGCTGAGCCCTTCATCCATCGTGAATCTCTCATGGTCCCAGTCGCATGAGCACCCCATCTTCTCAAGCTGGCTCTTTATGATTGCATGATGCTTATCCTTGACCTGCCATGTGCGCTCAAGGAATTTCTCACGTCCTAGATCCTGCCTCCTCAGCCCTTCGGCCTTCAGCTGCCTTTCCACGACATTCTGCGTTGCGATTCCGGCATGGTCTGTTCCCGGAACCCACAGTGTCGGGACTCCAGTCATCCTGTGATAGCGTACGATAATATCCTGAAGTACGTTGTTCAGTGCGTGTCCCATATGGAGAACGCCAGTAACATTTGGTGGCGGCATTACGACAGAAAAATGCCCTTCCTTACCTCCACGTGGCTTGAACTCTCCATTATCACGCCAATATGCATAAATACGCTCTTCAAAATCCTTTGGATTATAGGATTTCGATAACTCAACTGCTTTCATATTTAGCCTCCACTAAACTTGGAAAAGTTTAGCAGAGTAAAGGAAAAAAGAGAACATGGTAAGAATAAAAAGGAAGCTAATCAATAAGCGACAGCGTCTCTTTCCCGTCCTTTGATGTTCCGACAGAGATCTTATCGGAAGAAAGGGCCGGAACCAGTATAAGGGCTTTCATCATATCAGGATCCATCCCAAAAAGAATGGCAACCTCATCAATTGTGTACTCTTTCCCCTTTTCCATCCTCATTGAAAGGAAGAGAGCTGCGTATTCTCCCTTTTCACTCAGGCTTTCTATCAGGTCTGCAGCCCTCGTTGCTCCATCAAGCACGCATTCAGCAATGAATCTAGTAAGCCTTTCATGCCCATCCTCCTGCAGTGAGGCAATATACTCCTCCCTCCTGATGAGCATCGCTTCCTCAAAATTGATGCCGCAGAACCTCTCATCAAGCCCTAAGAGGCCGATATAGAGGTTAAGGCGGGCAAGTATTCCAAGATACTGGTAGCCCATATTGCTTTTCATGATTATCTGGTACTCATATGCAAGGCGTTCATAATCCCTGGTAGGGCTTGACCTGAATTTCGTGGATGCAGCCCTCCTGGCCTCTTCAAAGAGGGCATTGAGAGCGTTCTTCTCATCATCATGGATTGAGCCATCCTTATTTATGATTTCCCTTATTGCCCTGTACCTTTCCTTCTGGCTGTATGCAAACTCAATACCTGCAAGGCTTTCCACAAGTTCAAGCTCGAACGGGAAGAATCCCCCATCCTTATCCTGGAACATCAGGAATGAGGATCCCCTGTCATAACCGCTGTCTAATGCAAGACGGATTGAACTGCTGCATTTTATCTCCTGGTTGGATACCACCAGCGATTCATTGTTATATATCTCTCCAATTCTTCCATCAAGGACTGTTGCCACCCTGATCAAAGTATTCTGTGCACTCTTTAAATATTCATCCATGCTTTGAAAGATACAGTAATTGGATTTCTCTTGCAATAAAATGGACTCTATTATTGCTCTCCATCAATTATATTCAGGCTCTTGAGGGAAATCTCAACTTCATAGCCGAGGCTGTCAAGGTAATCGAGGATCTCCTCAACGGAATACTGCTCAAGGCTGTTTGACGTATGCTGGGATACGAACTGGATATTGTCTGAATTTGCATGCACAGAAAAAGAAGGAAGGATCTGCTCAGTCTGGGCAGCATTTGAGCCGAAGAACATGAAGCCTCCGACAAAGATGAAGACTACGGCAGCTGCTGCCGTGATCAATGAAGGGAGGGACATCTCAATCTTCCTCCAGAAGAAAGATTTCCTCTTTGTTGAGCTGAAATACTTTTCCTCCAGTGCACTGAAAACCTTGCCCTTATTGCGGCACAGCACTTCATCATCAAACTTCAGATCCCTGATTTTCCCAGAGAGCCTGGAGAGTCCTTCAAGACGTTCAGAACATGCATGGCAATAGCTTAGATGCTCCTTAGTCTGGCTCAGATACGGTTCCTTGAGCTCGCCATCAAGGTATGCTGAAAGCATCTGATCATCAATACACATCTCTCTCCTCCCTGCCAAGAGCCTCTTCAAGCTTTTTCCTTGCCCTGTGGATGCGCACCTTGACATTCACTTCACTTATACCAAGGATACGGCCGATAGCCTTGTAATCAAGGCCGCTGAACTCCTTGAGCTGCAAAGGAAGGCGAAGGTTATCAGGAAGCTCAATTATGGCTTTCCTGAGAGCATCCTCTTCCTCTGCCCTTATGGTTTCCTCTTGCCCATCAAGGCCTTTCATGGCATAGCGTGGCATCTTCTTCACCTTTTCAATCATCTCACCTTCCCTCTTATTCCTCCGGGCATAGTTGAGAGCAAGGTTCTTTGCCACCCTGATAAGCCAGTATTTTGCCTCATTATCTGACGGGAAGCTCATGTTACGCACATAAAACCTTTCAAAAGCTTCCTGTGTGAGATCCTCTGCAACATCCAGATCGTATACGATATTCATTACGACCTGCATGATAAGCGCATAGTTCTCTTCATAGACCAAGGCAAAATCATCTCTGTCCGTACTCTTGATATTCATAACACTAACAACTTCCTGAAGGCAAAGTTACAGGTTTTTTACGAGGAAAGATCCGTTTGGCGTATCCTTTATGCTGTAGCCGCGCTCTGCCAGGATTGCCCTGATCTCATCCGCCCTCTGGTAATTCTTAGCCTTCTTTGCCTCAGCGCGCTCATTAAGAAGTGCGATATCCTCATCACTTCCCACCCTCTCCTCTTTCTCTATCCTGTCAAGGGAAAGGGAAAGCACTGAGTCGAAGAATCTGATAAGATTGAGCTTTTCAGCAGATGATACGCTTCCGTCTTTCAGCATGGAGTGCATTACAGCCAGAGCCTGCGGAGTATGCAGGTCGTTGCTTACTGCATCTATAAACTCCATCTTATATTTCTTTGCATTTTCTGAATGGAGCTCTGATGCTTCTTCCGCCTCTGCTTTCAATGCCTTTATCTTCTCTGTCAGGGCAGCTCTTGCGCTCTTTGCATGATCGAGAGCCTCATAGCTGAACTTCAGCTGGCTCCTGTAATGCGCGCCAAGGCATAAATACCTGTAATCAAGGGCATCATAGCCTTTTCTGATCAGGCTCTCAAGGGTAAGGAATTCCCCGCTTGACTTGCTCATCTTGCCTTTGTCATTGATGAGGAACTCGCCATGGCACCAGTATTTGACCCATGGCTTGAGTCCTGTAGCTGCTTCGCTCTGTGCAATTTCATTTGTATGGTGCACAGGAATTGCATCTATTCCTCCGCAGTGTATGTCAAACTGTGAGCCAAGGTACTTCATGCTCATTGCAGTGCATTCAATATGCCATCCTGGATAGCCTCTTCCCCATGGGCTGTCCCATGTCATCACCTGGTCCTTGAACTTGCTGTTTGTGAACCAGAGCACGAAATCCTTAGGGTTTTTCTTGAAGCTGTCCACTTCTATGCGTGCCCCTTCCCTGAGCTCATCAAGGTTAAGGCGTGCAAGCTTTCCATAATCATCGATAGTGTCAATCGAGAAATAGACATTCCCGCCAGAGACATATGTATGCCCTTTCTTCTCAAGAATCCTGATCACTTCAATCATGTCTGCAATGTGATCTGTTGCCTTGCAGATGATATCAGCCCTATCTATGTTCAGGCGTGAGATATCATTCATGAATGCATCTGTATAGAAGGCTGCGATATCCCATACGCTTTTGCCCTCCCTTTTTGCACTGGCATTCATCTTATCCTCTCCGTCATCTCCATCCCCTGTAAGATGGCCGACATCCGTGATGTTCATCACATGCCTCACTTCATAGCCGTTAAGCTTCAGCGTCTTTTTGAGTATGTCCTCAAAAATGTATGTCCTGAGGTTCCCTATATGTGCAAAGTTATAAACAGTAGGACCGCAGCAGTACATTCCAACATGCCCATCTTCAATGCTTTCAAACTCTTCTACGCTACGGCTCATAGTGTTGTATAATCTCATATTCTTCTCCTGTGAAAATCACATATAAGTTAACACTTTGATACGATTTGAGTCTATCTAAAGAGAAAAAAAAGTGTATCATATTTGCATGCATGACAACCTAAGATTCCAAAGGCATAAAGTGAAGATCATGGAAAATAAAGTGCTCTCCGGGCTTACATTCTTCAACAGCCGCGGCACAGCCAGGTATTATGCAGAGCCTGAGAACATCTCAGAGCTCCGTGATACCCTCGCCTTTTCCCGCAAAGGCGGCCTGACTGTTACGGTAATCGGCAGCGGCACTCATATAATCCTTCCAGACAGCGGAATCAGCGGAATCCTGATATCAACAAAAAAGCTCAAGGGGATAACCGTAAAAGGCTCTCTTATAACAGCCCTTGCAGGGGAAAGCCTTGATGAGGTCATAAATACGGCAATCGAGCATAACCTGATGGGGCTGGAAAGGCTTGGAGGAATACCCGGAACAATCGCAGCTGCAATGAGGATAAACGCGAAGAGCCAGGGAATTTCAATCGGAGATTTCCATTTCTATACGGATACGATGACATTAGATGGAAAGCTTCACAGGAAACCGGATTACTCTGACTTCTTCACAAGTGATGGCAGAATGCTTTCAGATGATGAGATAATACTTTCCACGACACTCCATCTCAGGGAGGGAAAGAGGACTGCGGAGGCACGAATAGAAAAAGAGCGCTACATAGAACTCATGTTCATCCCCCCATGCAAGAATTTCATTGGAGCTGTATTCAAGGATACAGAAAGCTATAAAGCTGCTGAGCTTATAAAGGAGGCAGGAATGACTGGAGACAAAGGGCTCAGGTGTGAATTCTCTTCATTCCAGTCCAACTGCCTCTTTTCCTATCCGGACTGCAGGGAAAGCGATGTAAGGAAACTGATAGATATGGCAAGGGAGAAGGTATTCAGGGAAAAAGGGATACTCCTTGAGCTCTCAGTCTCTTTTGCTCAGAATGAAATGCTGAGCTCAGCCCCAAGCTTTCCTGAATCATAGGTAAGCCTGAAAAGCGGGGAAAACCTTAAAGAGAGGAAAGTGCCATCCTCTCCCACTCCGATTTCAAGATCCCCTTTCCTTACTGCCAGGAAGACCCTTCCCATACTGTCATATGACAGCTCCACACCCCTGAAGAACTGGCTTATCCTAGCCTCTTCTTACAACTCTGCCTCGCGGTAGAATGAAAATTGCCTGTGGAATTTCAGCCTTGCCCCATTAAGCTTGAGCGTGGTGACATGATAAGACTCATATACGCGGAAGTAGTCCGTATATAGTGATGCCTCGCTGTATTTCGTATAGTAATCGTAATCAAGGTACGTGCTCCTTATTGAGAAAGCTGCAGAAAAGAGATCGTCATTTCCAGAGAGGAAAGTGTTTCCATATGAGAGCGTGATGCTGATCCCGCTCACTCTTGCCTTAAGACGGTAAAAACCGTCAATTCCCAAAAGAGGTGAATAGCTAAGTATTCCCATAAGGTCCAGAAAACTCCTGTATTTTCCCCTGACAATCATGGAATAGACATCCCTCATCTCATCCCTCCTGTAGTTATATATAACGCTCCTCTCCCATTCCCGGATCCGGTCATAATAGGAAACGGAGAAATCCAGGTATGGAGAGCTGTAGGAAAAAGCGGCACTGAGTGCCTCTTCAGTGGAAAATGCAAATGAAATGCCCTTGTAGCGGAAAAGGAATCCTCGGAGCCCGCGTGTCCTGCTTTTTGCCACATTAAGGTTCGTGTAGTGGTATTTCCTGTAGGGATTGAACAGTGTTGAATAGCTTGACAGGCTGTCCAGGCGGCCATAGGAGAAATACTTTCCCCTAAAGTAAAGCAGCCCTTCATCTAGGGAAAAGCTGAATGTGTTATCCTCCAGGGCAAAAGCATTCCCATCAAAAGAAAAATAAGCTGCATACACGGATGGGAAAATGATTGCAGGAAGCAGGATGAATAGTATTTTCCTCATACTTCTTTAACTCCAGAAAGGGGTATTGCATATACACTTATTGGTAAAATTGTGCTAAAATTTTCCCCGTTAATCGAAAATTGGATCAAGGAGTATAAGCAAAATGGTAATTCTTACCCTGAACTGCGGATCATCATCTGCAAAATACCAGGTTTATGACTGGGACAACAAGGATGTCCTCTCTGTTGGTGTTGTCGAGAGAATCGGACTTGAGTATTCCACAATTGAGCAGAAGTCAATTGGAAAGGAAGTATATGAGGCACGTTTTTCCAGCCCTACACACAAGGAAGCCATCGAACTCATTCTGAAAATGCTTCAGGATGAAAAATATGGCTGCATCAAGAGCCTCAGTGAGATCGGTGCTGTCGGCCACCGTGTCCTGCATGGCGGAGAAATGTTCAAGAAGTCCACTCTTGTAACAGATGAAGTGGTAGAGAAACTCAAGACAATCATTCCTCTTGGACCACTTCACATGCCAGCAAACATCATGGGTATTGAAGCAGCAAGGAAACTGATGCCTAATGTGCCTCAGGCAATTGTCATGGATACGGCATGGCACCAGACAATGCCTAAGGAAGCATTCATGTATGCAGTTCCATATGAGTGGTATGAGAAGTACAACGTAAGGCGCTATGGTTTCCACGGAACAAGCCATCTGTACTGCGCAAAGAGAGCTGCTGTTCTCCTTGGTAAGGAAAATAAGGATACCAACGTCATCATCCTGCATATCGGAAACGGAGCTTCTGCATGTGCCGTAAAGAATGGCGTATGCATCGACACATCAATGGGTCTTACTCCGCTTGAAGGGCTTGTGATGGGCACACGCAGCGGTGATATCGATCCTGCAATCATTCCTTACATTGCAAACAACCTTGGAAAGACAGTGCAGGAGATGGATACGCTTTTAAACAAGAAGAGCGGACTCGTCGGACTATGCGGAATGTCTGACAGGCGTGATGTCCATAAGGCAGCAGACAGCGGAGATGAGAAGGCAAAGCTCGCAATAGATATGGAATGCAGGAGGATCAAGAAATATATCGGATCATATGCTGCACTTCTTGGAAGGGTTGATGCCATCGTATTCACAGCCGGTGTTGGAGAGATGGGAGAGCACATCAGGCGCGGTTCCTGCGAAGGGCTCGAGAGCCTTGGAATCGAGATTGATGAGGAGAAGAACAACCTTTCCCACTGCCGAAATGCAGAAACATGCATCAGCAAGGATTCCTCAAAGGTAAAGATCTTCGTAATTCCAACAGATGAGGAGCTTGTAATGACAGAGGATGCATTTGCCCTTATGAATGGCACATATGACATCCACACGAACTTCCATTACACATTCGAGAATCCTGACTATGTGAACAAGGCAAGGGCAAGGGGACTTAAGGAGAACCTTAAGAAGACTCCTGAACTTGAAAGGATCATAGCAGTCCCGCCTAAAAAGAGCTCATGCTCAGTATGCGGATGCTGATAAAGCTCAGATGCCATCACGTAGCGTGGTGGCATTTTTATTGCTTAACGCAATATTAATCTGCTATCAGCATATACTGGATAAGATTAATTTTCTGCCGTAAAAATGGCCTAAATCCCTATGCCTTCACAAATACCACATAAATTCGCCAAAACAAATCCTGTACTATCAGTTCAATTTGGCAAAAATACTCTATCCTATTTGTAAAATCATCTGCTATAATAGCTTCGGGGGAAGGATTTCCTCTTGCAAATCAGGGGTTGTAACCGGAATTCCTCCTCCCCCAGAGGCTCGTTTGTTTCATTATAGCTGGATATTCCTGCCGTAAAGAAAAACGCATGGAGTACCAGCAGAGTTCCTCTCCCCTACTCCAAGGATAACCATTCTTAGCCTTTACCTTTAATCGATGCATACTAAGTGCATTCAAATGCTTCATAAATACACTGAGAAATCTTTCTCTGCAAACTGTACCGAAATAAAAAAACCTTACTGATTCCTTTTGGGAAAAAGTAAGGTCTAGAGCGAAAGACGGGACTTGAACCCGCGACATCCACCTTGGCAAGGTGGAAGATACTTTCTTTATTTTATTTTGAAAACCTTTAATAATTCTTTTAATTATAAGATTATATTATACTAGAATGTTTATATTTCTTTGAACTCCTTTATCATTTTTTATCAATTTTATGTGCCCAATTTGAGTGCCCATTTTATCTGTCCTTTGTGAAACAGTCAATACTCACAGAAATTAGCAGTTGATCATTTCATGCCACAAATAAAAAACGGTCCGGGTATTTCCCGAGCCGCGGATGGCAACCAAGATTCCTCTTCTCACCATGCAAATGAGCTGGCTGTCGCATAACCTCCATGGCTTGCTCCAACGGAATTCGTCATGCCTATGGTTATGACATTGCTGTTGAATGAGTCATCCTGCCAATCAGACGACCACATTGATTTCTGGTTATCCAATAATGTCAACTCCAGAGCCTCTTGCTGATTCCCGCATCTCAATTCTGCCAGCTTTGTGTTATCGGTTATATCGAGAACCGTCATCTGGTTTTCATAACAATACAATTCCGTCAGTTCACCTAGAGCGCTGACATCAAGCTCGGTCAGGTTGTTTTCTGAACAAGTCAAAGACTCCAATAATGTAAGAGTGCTGACATCAAGCTTGGAAAGCTCATTGCCAGCACAGTTCAATGTCGCAAGTTTTATCAACCCACTGAGATCGAGTTCCGATATGGAGTTGCTGGAGCAATCAAGAAATGTTAAGTCCGTAAAATTGCTGACATCCAGCTCTTCTAAGGAGTTCATGCTACAATCAAGATACGTTAATTTTTCAAGACCGCTGATATTCAGTTTTGACATATTGTTATAGTAACATTTAAGATGTGTTAAGTTCGCAAGGCTGCTGACATCCAGCTCTGAAATGTGGTTACTGGTACAATCAAGTTCCGTTAATTCCGTAAGGCCACTAACGTCCAGCGTTGTCAGTACATTACCAAGACAATTCAAGGACGTCAGGCCGGTGAAGTATTCGATTCCGGACAGGTCGGATAAGCCGGCCCCAGAAAGATTCAACTCTGTAACCTTATCCATCGCTGCCTTGTTGCCGTCGGTCAACGATACCGTCCCGTCGTTGTTTACCGTCCAGCTGATGTCAGGAACTTTCACATCTACTTTTGCGATGAAGGCTGTATTTGTCAGAACCTCGACCAGATCGCTTTTTGAGAGTGTTTCGAGATCCGTGATCGTCCCCGCTTTGAAGGTTACCGCTTCGCTTGAGTATTTTGCATACTTCTTTCCGTCGGCCGTCGTATAGCTTATGTTCAGGCCTTTTTCGAGCGTGCCGGGGGATACGAGGAAGTAGTATGTCTTACTATTCTCGAAAGATCCTTCCAGAGTCACGGACGAAGCGCCTTCCTGGGCCGTGAGACTGCCGTCTCCAATCGCGTATGTCATGCTTCCTGAGAGCGTTCCGCTTCCGTTCGACGAGAGCGTGAGTTCGCTTATGCCATCAAAGTCGTCGCCCACGGTGAATTTGACAAGGGATGCGAGGTTGGAAAAAATGAGCGTCATGCTGTCGGCTGTGGTCTGCGCCAACGAGGGGTTGATCCCGCTTTCAAAGCTTCCTGCTGTCGCAGTCTGTGTCTCCGGGATGGAGAACGTGATGGAATCGCCGATGATGGAAAGCGATTCGCTGTAGGGGTAGAACGCCGTGTAGGTATCCGCAGAAAGGGCTTTTCCCGTAAGTTTGGCCTTGGTCGGATTATCCGCATCCGGTGTGGCTGTGAACTCGCGGACCGCAGTCCCGTCGAATATCGCGACCTTGTCCCCATCTTTCCAGTTCACGGACGTTCCGTCGTCGCCGAGCACAGTGAAAAGCGATATCCCTTCCGCCTGTTCGAATCCGGGCTTGGGTCCGGCCTGGAATGTGAGCTCGATCAGCTTCTCGTCAGATCCCGTATCCTCCTGGGGGGGGTGGAGGGATCGTTCTCGCAACCGAAGAGCATTGCCGCCGCAAGCAGTATCAGTGTCAGTTTCTTTATTATTGACATATTTCCTCCGTATAATTTTGCTTATTGTTTTCAATCCTCGCCGTTTGGTCAAGATTCTCCGACTATTTTTTGAGGCAACCAAGGATGAGGGCTTAAAAGATTTCGGTGTCATCAAGATATGCCGATACAAAGTGAAAAGATTGCTGAGGACATACCATAAATAATAAAGAAACTAAATGAGAATCTTATTTTTTCTGTTATATCGGGGCTCATGAGAGCTGGCTCAATTTTATATTTGTCTTTGTCTGCTTAATGCCGCAAATGTATTTTCATATTTACATAATTTTTTTTTCTTTTCTAATGATATTCTGTGCCCATTTATGTGCCCAATGCAGATTTTGAACAGTGAAAAATAAAAAGAAAAGACCTAAATAAATCTTTATCCAAGAATTACTTAGGTCCATAAGCGAAAGACGGGACTTGAACCCGCGACATCCACCTTGGCAAGGTGGAGCTCTACCACTGAGCTACTTTCGCAAATCTGGTCTTGCGAGAGGCGGGACTCGAACCCGCAAGCCGAAGCACTAGTTCCTAAGACTAGCGTGTATACCAATTCCACCACTCTCGCAGTTTGCCACCACTCACGTAGTGCCATTGGCATTTATGAGCCGCAAAGGGATCGAACCTTTGACCCGCAGATTAAGAGTCTGCTGCTCTACCAGCTGAGCTAGCGGCCCATGAATTGTATTCTCGCGCCCTGTAGGACTCGAACCTACGACCTGCGGATTCGAAGTCCGATACTCTATCCAGCTGAGCTAAGAGCGCTTTTGGGTGGAAGAAGGGATTCGAACCCTCGACAACCAGATCCACAATCTGGCGCTCTACCACTGAACTACTTCCACCATTATGGAAATCTCATGGCGTGTACCAGTACAATTTCAACATGCAGTA
>CASFJV010000053.1 GCA_949295125.1 uncultured Spirochaetales bacterium | reverse complement strand
TCGTTGCGGTGGATGATCCATTTGTAAGGCTGGTTAAGGGGAACAGTTGAATCGTAGAAGAGTTCTCCGTCGCTGTTCATGCGGTACCTGTTAATATCATGGATATCAAGTCCTGCAATGTAATAGAATCCATCCCTGTCCCGCTCCCATATGATCTCTGCCGGCTGAAAGCCATAGGTGAGAGCTCCGTCAAGGAGGAGAAAGGCCCATTTCCTTATTTCCGCTTCTGTCAGATGCCTGGCTGCATAGTCGTTCACCCTCTGGCTGTCAACTTCAGTAATATAGCACGAGAGGTTGCTAGTCGCATTCCGCCTGTCCTCAAAGAGGCTTCCAATCCTCGCATCCTCCTTCATGTCGTCGTAGATCCTCAGCCCCCTGGCTGAGTTCCTGATTGCAGATTCAGGACTTGGCAGATAGTTCCAGATCTGTGAGTCCCTGATTATCTTCACTTCCAGGTTTTTCCTGTCCTTAGTATCCATTCTTGTACCTCCCTAGTATTCCTGGCAGTCTGCTTGTCCTTCTTGTGCTTGATCCTGTTGGCGATCCCAGCCCCCGGTTGAACGAAAGGTAAGCATAGCTCATAGCATCAACAGGCCCATCATTCAGTCCTTTTGTGGGAAATCTCTGGATCTTCATGATGAATTCCGAATCCTCAAGTTTCTCCGAGTGCTCCCAGCTGCCGTTTTCCAGGAAAGGCTGCAACGCCATGGCTCTCGTTTCCTTGCTCCCCTTTGCCGGAACGGCTACAAGGGGAAGGGCAATGCCCTGCGGAAGCAGCATCTCCTGTAGCAGCTTCATATATACCCTCTGAAAAGCTACTTCTTCCCATGCAATCATGGAAGGCCTGTATTTTCTCCAGAACCGCACGAGCTGATCCACAAGTTCTGTCACTGTTGCGCTGTCTTTGCACCAGGCATCTATGGACAGGTATTTCCCGCTCTGCATATGTCTGCCCAGTACGAATATTGCCGCATCATCACTGCCTTCTGCATTCGGGTCAACTCCCATATGGATCTCATATTCGTTGATGTCGAATGATGAAATGTCTCTCCATATGAAAATATCCCTGGAAAGTATCTTGTCCCTTCCTCCAGAGATGATGCTCATGTATTCCACCTGGTATGTCATGCTCCCGACTTCGCTTTTCTTGAACTCAAGCTCCTCAACCGGCCAGAGCTCAGGCCATAGGGCCACGCCGTCCGAGATCTCCGCAGAGAGCCTTATTGCAAGCCACCTCTCAAGGCTTCCTTCCTCAACACGCTGCTGCAGGCGGTACATCGGGTCAAGCTCGTTATAAATAGTGTTGAGGTAAAGTATGACCGCATCCTTTGAAAGTCCGAATACGGCAGAGATTATCCAGTCATATATCTGGTCAAGGACTTTCGGGGAATTCTTGTTCTGGTCACTTGTAAGATCATCAAGGATTATGAGGTCCGGCCTCATATGTTTGTGTACAAGGCCTCTTATGTTTGCTCCCATTCCTATTGCCGCAAAGACAGCTCCGTTCTTGAGGCTGTACATTCCCTTGTTCCAGATCGGCCCCTTGAGATTCCCATAGTCCTTAATGAGCTTTTCATTGCTTTCGAATTCGCTCATGGTATCCAGGAGAAAAGCCTCTGCCAGCCCTGTATTTGCTCTGAAATATGTCACGAATTTCACATAGTCATAGCACACCATCCATATAAGGAGGATTCTTGCGAACACTGTGGATTTCCCCTGTTCCCTGGGTGCTACAAGGAGCATTCCCCTCAGGACATCTATTTCTTTTGGCAGATTCCGGAATTCAGCCCTGTGGAATGATGCAATCCTTGCAGCCTGCTCTTCTGTTACATGCCATTTCCATTTGCCTCTTCCGTTCAGTGCAGGATGTTCGAATATGTCAAAGATTGCTTTCTGCCATTCTGCCGGCTCCAGGCTCACATATTCCGGAAAGTAGTATTTTGCAAAAGCTGATATGTCGGACCTGAACTTCCTGTATCTGGACTTAGCGGCCTCATTCTCCTTAGAAATCATTGAGGCTGTTTTCTTGTCTAGGTCTAGCAACGACAGGAGAGGGGAGTAATCTATGTCAGCCTGGAAGTTATTCACACGGCACCTCCATGTGGCTTGCAAGGTTGAATAGCTCATCATAGAGTTCCGGCCTGTCGCGGTAAAGGACAGTCTTAAGCTGTGTCATGAAATCATCCCTTGCCCTTATGTATAGGCTTTGGTAATCCATCCTCTGCTTCACAAGGTCTGTCTTGACTTTTGTAATATCCTTTACAAATTTAGCGAGCCCCGGCAAATCCTCGAAATCCATGCTCTCAATGGTTTTCACATATTCAAATGCCTTAGCTATGAGGAAGTCTGCGCTTGCCTCATTGACATCCGTTGCAGGCTTGCTCCTGATTACGTCTATCAGCTGCGCCGTCTCCTCACGCGCCTTCTGGAGCTCTTTCGCGATGGTCTTGTTCTTCTTCAGCGTTCGCCTGATGCTTTCCCTGGATATCTGGTATCCTTCTTCCCTGAGCTTCTCCTCGATATCCTCAAGGGTCATTCCGCTCTCATACATCTTAATGACCTGCTCTACGATCCCGTAGAGCTCGGCCTTTGTCCTTCTAAGATTATCGCCCATACCTATTCTGCCTTCTCCTCTATGATGGTTATGCCTTCGTCTCCCTTGATCCTCTCAACGACCTTCATTCCCTCTGGCGTTATCTCATAGAATGCCTCATGCCTGCTGGATATAGGGCTTTCTACTTCATTCTTCCTGATGTATCCGGACTGGGTGAGGTAGGAGATTGCTCTCTTGATATCCGAGGTGGTGTAGTACTCGTAATAGCCGGAGATTATGCTTGTCTCCTTCACGCGCGCAGGCGCGCTGTCATATATGAATATGAGGATGTCTCCCCTCAGAACTTTCAACACTATCTTATTTGTCCTCATCTCTTCATCCTTTTAAAACCTTATCCAGCTTGTCATTCAGGTTCCTTATCTCATTTCGCCAGCCGGATACCACCTCCTGCACGTAGGTCCTCGGAGCGTACTCGGTCTCTATTGTCCTGATCCTCTTCTCAAGCTCCTTGTCCACTTCCCTGAGGGAGTCCACCATCTTTTCCGTGGCTGCCTTATGCTCGGCTATGTCCTGGGCTATCGCCTCCTCATGCTTTGTGAACCGCCTGTCAAACTTCTCCTCATGTTCTTTTAAGTGTTTCTGGATCCTGGCATTGTCTGCCTTCACTTCCCTGAAAAGCAGAATAAAGATGACGACCAGAAGTACTAGGAATGGTATGGTTCCAAGGCTGTTCACTACCGATAGGAATTCCATTTACACCTCCTTCATTTCAGGACCAGTGCCGTCACCGCTATCCCTGAGGCTATCACGGTCAGCACTGTTAGGATTATGTTCTGGGTTCTCATTGAAGACAGCCTCTGCTCCTGCTCTTCTGAGTAGTTCCTGAAGGATTCTTTCAGATTCTGAGTCGAGTTCGTCATATCTTCTAGAGATCTCCTCAATTTCTCTTGCGGTTCCTTCAATTCCGTTAATTGTGATTCTAAGTCTGTCAATCGCGTCAGCGCTTCTTCTAAAGCTGTCTCTTGCCCGCTCAAGCTCGTCCCTAGATCCGCTAACTCCTTCTCTAATGCGGCTGACTGAATCTTCAAATTCCCTGAGCTGGTCTGCAGCCTGTCCTGCAAGCTCTTCCGCTCTTCTGATATCTCCGTCAACCTCGTCACCAGGGATTCTGTCGTCATGTCTGAAAGATCTGCCGAATATGAGGCCAGCGATAAAAAGAACAGGAAGAGCAAGGTAATGCAGAGCCTTCTTGACTTTCTCCCGCACATCATTCCTCCCTTACCTTGTCATAGAGCTTTGTAGCTATGAAACAGCACACCGCTCCATGGATGAACCCATAGAGCAGGAATGCTTCAAAAAAGAGTTTCCATCCATCCTGGCTGGAGTATAACAGGCCAAGGAGGAAGCCTAGAATGACATCTATCAAGTAAAGGACACCAGTGATGGATTGTGTCTCTTTTATGATCCTTTTGAGTATGTTGCTGTTGCTGGATACAACAGCCTTCTTAATGAATTTCCCCACAACCCATGTGAAGGGTATGAGAATAAG
>CASFJV010000052.1 GCA_949295125.1 uncultured Spirochaetales bacterium | reverse complement strand
CTTGCATCTGCTGCATCGTTTACAAGGCCAGCTGCGTAATCATAGTTTTCTGCTACATAGCTGTTAATCCTCTCATCTACGGCAGAGAGTGCATAGTCAGTGTTCTCAGATACATAGCTGTTGATTGCATCGCTAATCATTTCCTCTGCATATGGCAGGTTCTCGTTTACGTATGCGTTGATCCTTGCATCTGCTGCATCGTTTACCAGTCCTGCTGCATAATCGTAGTTGTCTGCTACATACTGCTCGATTCTCCTGTCTATCTTTGATGTATCAGGATCTGTGATATAGATTGATCCGTTATCAGCCAGGATATTGTCTGCAATGTAGGAGGAAATAAGTCCACCAACAACTCCTTCTACATATGGAAGGTTGTCATTTACATAATTTGCAATCCTGTCATCCACAACAGAGAGTGCATAATCAGTATTCTCTGCAACGAAATCATTGATTACATCTGTTACAAGCCCTTCTGCATATGGCAGGTTCTCATTTACGTATGCATTGATCTTTGAATCGATTTCATCATCAACCAGGCCAACTGCATAATCGTAGTTATCAGATACATAGCTGTTGATTGCGTCGGTAATCATA
Source organism: uncultured Spirochaetales bacterium (assembly GCA_949295125.1). GTDB lineage: Bacteria > Spirochaetota > Spirochaetia > Sphaerochaetales > Sphaerochaetaceae > Ornithospirochaeta. The sequence goes on along the minus strand of CASFJV010000052.1, from coordinate 91,741 downwards.
GCCTCTGCATATGGAAGGTTCTCGTTTACGTATGCATTGATCTTTGCATCGATTTCATCATCAACCAGGCCAGCTGCATAATCGTAATTATCTGCAACAAAGGATTTGATCCTGCTGTCAATAGCACTGTTGATAGAAGCCATGTCAACATCTGAAGCTGAGAGGTTTTCCAGATATCCGATATTTTCTTCCACATAGCTCTCAATTCCGCTTGAAACCCTTTCATCTATGATTGACATTGCCTCAGAGTAGTTATCAGATACATAGCCTTCGATCGAGCTGAGAATCCTTTCATTTATATAGCTATCATACTCAGCTGCCTTGCTATCCACAGCAGAGTTCACATACTCCTCTATGAGTGATCCTGCAACACTGTCGCTCATTATGCGGTCAAACACGCTATCTGCAAATGTGTTCACGATCTCCTCATCACTTATCAGGGTCTCTGCATATGCCATTACATCCGATCTAACTGAGTCCTTGATGGAGTTGATGAACTGTTCATCGTTTTCTATCTGCTCGACTGCTCTAGCAACTAGGGCATCATCTTCCTCTCTCTGACTTACGCTAGTCTCAAGAGGCTCGTTAACATTTACAAGCTGGGCATCCTGCCTCTCCCTTGCATCGTCAAGAACTGAACTGTCTAGTGCTGGCCGTACCTGCCATAATAATGCAAAAACAAAAATCGCAAGTACAACAGAGAAAGACAAAAGAATGTATCTGAACTTCTTACCCATAATTAACCTCTTGCTAAAATAGTATCACAATAATCTTTGACTTGTCGACAAAGAGTTGTTTTATCTCCTTCATTTATAATTTTTATAATTCTACCGCAAAAAGTTTCAAAAATGGAGGAAATATCTTCACCATTTTGATCTCTTTTCCTGAAATCCTCCAAATTTGTGCCATTTCTGAGCATAGCCCTCCTTGCTCTTGTCTCAAAAGAGGCATCCACATAGATTATTTCGTCAGAGATCCTGTCGAGGGCTAACCGAGTTAGAATAGCAGCGTTGATTACCACAATTTTCCCTTCCCTTTCCTTTTCCTCTGCTATCCGTTTTGTCTCGCTTACCATCCATGGATGGCTCACTGCTTCAAGCTTTTTAAGCCCATCCTTATCTGAAAAGACAATGCGCGAAAGCTTTTTCCTGTCTATCTCTTTTCCACTGAGGATTCCGGGTCCGAAAATTGAGACAAGCCTATCCCGGTTCGCAGAAAGGGCAGCGTGTCCCAGCCTGTCCTCATCAATGACAAAGAACCCTTCCTTCTCGAGGATGGATGCAACCTCATTCTTGCCAGCACAGCTTTTTCCAGTAAGTCCGATTACCATCAGTGCATATCTCCCCAGCAGGCTCCGCATTCGACAGAGACACGGACAGGAATGGAGAGTTTTGTAGTATTCTCCATTGTCTCCTTCACGCTCTTCATGATGCTCTCCCTCCTCTCTTCAGGGCATTCAAAGATGAGCTCATCATGCACCTGCAAAAGCAGATAGCTCCTTTCCTCTTTTCCCAGTGCAAGCATGGCTTTTTTCATGATCTCGCTTGCACTTCCCTGTATCACTGTGTTTACTGCAACACGTTCTGCCGCGTTCTTTTCTGTCCTGTTTTTGCTGTTGATGCCGGGAATAACCCTCTCATGCCCAAAAAGTGTTTTCACATAGCCTTTCTCCTCAGCATCCTTCACCGTCTTCTCAACGAATCCCTTTATCCCGCTGTAACGCTCGAAATAGCGCTTGATGAACTCGTCAGCTTCCTTACGTGATATCCCAAGCTCATTTGAAAGCCTGAATGCGGACATGCCATACATGATGCCGAAGTTGATTGTTTTTGCCATGGCCCTTTCTGAGTGCGTAACTTCCTCAGCCTTCTTATCGAAGATGAGGGATGCAGTATAGCGGTGGACATCCTCTCCGCTTCTGAAGGCATTCCTTAGCTCCTCATCCCCTGCCATATGGGCAAGCATCACAAGCTCAATCTGTGAATAGTCAGCACTTATGAAGACCTTTCCTTCTGCCGGGACGAAAGCATTCCTTATAAGCCTTCCCTCATCCGTTCTTACCGGGATATTCTGCAGATTCGGATTCCTGCTTGAGAGCCTTCCTGTTGCAGTTCCTGTCTGCAGGAAGCTTGTGTGGATCCGTCCATCCTTCCCCTTGAGAGCTGGAAGCACATCTATGTACGTGCTCTTGAGTTTTGAAAGCATCCTGAAATCAAGTATCTTCTCAACGATCTCCCCACCCCCGTTCTTTTTCAGGCTTTCAAGGGTATCGCTGTCTGTAGAGTATCCTCTCTGCGTCTTGCGCCCAGCCTCAAGGCCAAGCTCTTCAAAGAGCACTTTTGCCATCTGCTGAGTGCTGTTTAGGTTAAATGTGTGTCCTGCAAGCTCATAGATCCTCATCTCAAGCTGGTGCACCCTGTCATCTGTTTCAGCCTTCAGCCTTTCCATCTTCTCATCAGAAATCGATATTCCATGGCGCTCCATCTCAGCAAGTATCCTGATGAGAGGAAGCTCAATGGAGCTGAAGGTCTCATAAAGACCCTTCTCATGGAGCTTCTTAAGCAATATGTAGTAAAGGCGGAATGTAATATCTGCATCCTCAGCAGAATAGTTAACCGCATCAGGAAGTGGGATATCTGAAAATATGCTGCCTTTCGGAACGGCATCATCAAATTCCACCATCCTGTAATCAATATAACGTTCTGAAAGCGTTTCAAGGTTGAACTTTGCCTGGTTTGATTCCACCATCCACGCTGCAACCATGGTATCAAACTCAATCCTGCTGATATCACTTCCAAGATTCCAGAGTATTTTCAGGTCATATTTCAGGTTCTGCCCTACAACCCTTATCTTTCCTGAGAGGAAATACTTATCAAACAGTGCTTTTGCATCATGGCGTGAAATATATGTCCTTCCTTCTGCAGTAAGGGGGCAGTAATAAGCTTTCTTGAGCTCGTAGGAAAATGAAAATCCCACTGCTTCTGAAAACTCATCAAAGCCTGTCGTTTCAGTATCGAATGCCATGATCCCATCATGGAACCTTATGCAGTCTTCAAACTTCTTCTCTATTTCCCTGATATCCGTCAGTGCCTCATATTCCCCTTTTCCCTGGTAGAGCGAGACATCTTCCCTTATTGCGCTCTCCCTTGCTATTCCGCTTTCCTCCCCTATGGCATCTTCCTCCCCTTCCTTATTTCCAAGCTTCCTCAAAAGGCTCTTTAGGGCAAGGGCAGTAAAATCAGGCCTTGCGTTTTCCTTATTCACCCTCTCAATGCTGAGCATTTCGATATCAAAAGAGGGATCAAGGGCATCAAAAGAAAGCGTAACAAGTTCCTTTGAGAGCCTTGCCATATCCTTTCCATCCTCCAGCTTTTTCCTGGTTCCTGCACTCAGGCGCTCAAGGTTCCTGTAGATGCCGTCAAGGGATACATATTCCTCAAGCAGCTTGATGGCACCTTTTTCCCCGATTCCCTTCACCCCAGGCACATTGTCTGCGGCATCTCCTAAAATTGAGAGGTAGTCAACAATCTGTGAGGGCTTTATCCTGAAGTCTTCAAGAACTTCTTTTTCCCCCATCATCTTATAGTTCTGCTCGCCTTTTTTCGGAGGGCGGAGGGCATAGACGCTCTCAGACACAAGCTGCATCAGATCCTTATCCCCTGTAACCATGACAGTCCTTATGCCATTATCCGTGGCTATGCGGCTTAAAGATGCTATCACATCATCAGCCTCATACCCGGCTTTTGAGAGGACTGCAATATTCATCTTGCTCAGCGTTTCCCTGATAAGAGGCACCTGGGCATGCAGATCCTCAGGGGCTTTCATCCTGGTTGCCTTGTACTCAGGATACATCTTATGGCGGAACGTCTCTTCCTTTTCATCCATAGTGACTGCAAGATAGTCTATCTTATGTTCCCTCAAAAGGGAGAGAAGCGTATTGAAAAATCCGAAATATGAGCTGATGTTGTTCCCGTTCCTGTCTGAAAGCGGGCGGGAGATGAATGCAAAATATGACCTGTAGATAAGAGAATAGCCATCTATTACGAAAAGGGTCTTATCGAATGTTTTCTTCTCTTTCCTCTCTTCTTTCTTCTCGCTTATCTTCTTTTCTATCCTTTCTTTTTCCCTTTCTTTCTCTGCTTTCAGGGCTTCCTGGTCCAGATCAAGGTCAGAAAACAGACCGTCCATATCATACCTCCAGAGTCAAGCCATCATAGGCGCTGAGGCAAAGCGGGCCGTAGCTCCTATTTATCTGGCTGTAGAATGTTTCATGGCTGATGTGCGTGAAATAGCACCTCTCCACTCCCAGTTTCCTTGCTATCCCTTCTGCTTCCCTGAAAGTGAAATGTGTCGGATGCTGCCTCTCCCTGAGGGCTCCTATGACGAGCGTCTTCACTCCATGAAGCTCAGAAAGGGACCTTTCGCTGATGCTTGAAACATCAGTGACATATGCAAAATCCTGATTGATCCTGTAAGCATACACTTCCATAAGTCCATGCATCACCGGAATTGCCTCAACTTCCAGGCTTGCTATACTGAACCTTCCATAAGGATCCACTTCATTTGCAATGAGCAGCGGGAGACCGTAATTATGCTTTCTCAGTTCCATTACCGCCTCCTCCTCTTCCTTATCAGCATGATTGCATGGCCAGTCATGGCGTGAGAAAGCATAGGAAAAGACGTTCTTTATATGATCCAGAGTAGCCTTGCTTCCATAGATTGGAAGAGATGAATCATGAGTGAATACCCTCAGGTCATCAAGCCCCATTATGTGGTCTGAGTGTGAATGAGTATATAGGACAGCATCAAGCTTCTTTATTCCGGCTCTTACTGCAGAGAGGCGGAATTCATAGCCTGTGTCTATGACAATGCTCTTTCCATCACTCTCAACAAGGATGGAGGAACGGAATCTCTTATCCTTTGGATCACTGCTTTGGCATACAGGACAGGAGCATGCAATGACCGGAATTCCATGGCTTGTCCCAGTTCCAAGGAAGGTTACTCTCACTAATTGCCTCCGAAGAATGAGAGGACGCTGCCTATTGCGCTTGAGCTGGCATCAGCAAGATATTCCCTTACGTTCCTGTTGGAGAACACATCTGCAATGCTCTGTCCCGTTGAGGCAAGATAGTCTCCAATCTCATTTAGTGCTCTCTTGGCTTCTTCAGTGTCCAGGTTTTCAAGAGCCTGGCCCATGTTTTCCCTTATTACGGCAGCAGATGGGGAAGTTTCAAGGAAATCAAGGACTTCCTGCCCCTTATCGGTAAGAGCAACAGTGCCAGATTCAGCCTGGGCCGCGGCATCTTCTGCGACAGCTGCCAGAGCCTCTCCTGGATCCTCTCCCCCTGTTATGCCATCAACTGATGTTGGCATCGTTGATAAGGGATTTTCCCTTGTCATCCTGTAGGAAATTCCGAATATATCCTCTGAAATTGAGGGAGAAAGGAAATAAAGTGCGAAAAACACAACCGTTGTTATCACAATCAGTACAAGAGTGCTGATAATTATCTTCAGTGTATCGTGCATGAAAATATAATAGACCAAAAAGGGGACAAAAAAAAGCTCTTCACAGCTTCTAGGAAGAAAGCAGCCAGTCAGTCAGATTAATTGTTCTGATGCCTTCATAGGATGTGATATAGCTCTTATCCATCGAGAGTATGATTTTCCCGTAATTGTCGCGGATAGCCCTCAATGGCCGGAGTTCCCTTTCCCTCGTCTGCTCAGAGTCAAGTGATTCCGTCACCTGGATGTACAGTTTCCCATTTGGCCTTTCTGCGATGAAATCAACCTCATATTCACCTATCTTGCCTGTATATACCCGGTAACCCCGGCGGAGCAATTCCAGGAACACGACATTTTCATAGATGTGTCTGCGATCAGTATCCCGGTAGCCAAGCAGCATGTTCCTGAATCCAAGATCGGCTATGTAATACTTCTCAAGTGTTTTCAGCAGCTGCCTGCCCCTGATGTCGTACCGTCCTGAGCAATAGAAGATGAATGAACTCTCAAGCATTGCGATGTATCTGTCTATTGTTTTCCCTGCTATCATTTTCCTATCTGCCATGCCATCGCTCATAAGCATATTCCCGATACTGTTTGGAGATGTCATGCTTCCGATATTCGAGCAGAGGAACAGCACCAGCTTATTCAGAAGCCTCTGGTCAGATATATTGTTCCTTTGCATGATATCACGCAGGACAATGGTCGAATATATTCCTTCAAGAACTTCATTGATCCTCTCTTCATTGAAACCGTATTCATGCAGGACAGGCATTCCCCCGAACTGAAGGTATTTCTGGAATTTGTCCTCTATTGTTAAATCATTAAGTGCTGAACTGTTGAATGACAGGAACTCCTTGAAAGAAAGAGGCAGCAGGCGGATTTCAACATACCTTCCAGAAAGGAGTGTCGCAAATTCACCTGAAAGCAGATAGGCATTGGATCCAGTAATATAGATATCGACATCAAAGTCGAGCCGGAATGATTCAATTGCCTTTTCCCAGTGTTCCACTGCCTGAAGCTCATCAAAAATCAGGTAGCATTTCCCTCCAGCTGTAATCTTTCTGCTTATATAATCATAGAACCTGAGATAATCATTCAGGTCTCTGTACTGCAATGATTCCATATTCAAATGGATGATTTTTTCTTCCTTTATCCCGATGGAAAGCAGATACTTGTGGAATAAATCAAGCAATGAAGATTTTCCGCATCTGCGGATTCCTGTAACGATCTTGACAAGATCAGTATCTTTGTGCTGTATAAGCTGATTCAGATAAAAAGGTCTATTGACTAGATTCTTCATTTAGCCTCCTTTTCCATTATAATTAAAAACATCCATCTGTCAAAATAATTTCAGACATCAAAGTCAGAAACTTTAAAATAATTCATACTTTTAGAAATCGATGTTCAAAACTTTTCTGCCATTCTGTAAACATGAATTTTAATGCAAATGCCTTAAAAACAGAAATATGCCATTATCTGAAATATGATGCTTCTGCCTGTAAGCTTGAATAGAAAAGATATAAAAGGGATGAGGTCTCTTTTTCCATCACTTCAAACAGGCCTTCATACCCTGAGAAAACGTGAAGAGATCAAAAAAGGCATACCCTCGACGGATATGCCTTTCTCTGTGATCCTTAGGGATCAGAATCCAATCAGACAGCCAAGACTGAATGTGCTTGAGTCGATATCTCCATTCCACTTAAAGTCATTGAATGTTCCCTCTGTCGGGATTACCCAGTTGGCTGTAATTTCAATTGGATCAAGGACTAAGCCTACGGAAGCCTTATACATCAGCTTTGAATTAAGGAATGCATTTCCTGCCTGGTCAACATCTGATCCACCAATGTACCATGTCCCATTATCGCACTCAAATGGCATATTGAGGCCAAGTCCGGCTCCAAGACGCACAAGAGAGGCAATCTTGAACTGAATGCCAGCAGAAAGCTGTGTGTCAGCCTTGAAGTAGTTATCTCCAAAAGTAAGGCCAGCAACTGCATCAAGCTGCAGGAAAAGAATGTTGAGCCTTATCTCTGGAGCAAAGCTGAAATTCTCGATGCTGAAATATGATCCGAGGTCTGCTCCACCTTCAACAGAATCCTGAATATCTGAGAAACTCTTTGAATATCCGATATTAGCACCGACCTGGAAGAAATCCCCTGCAAAAATCATAGCAGGAGCCAGAACAGCGATCATCAACACTGCTAATAACTTTTTCTTCATTTTTCCACTCCCAGCCATTTATTATGGCTTACTCATATTACTGTTGCCTTCACAGATTCAAGATCTTCCATGAAAGCACTTAATGCTGCATCACTTGGCATCCTCCAGTCCCCTCTTGGAGAGAACGTCACGGTGCCAACCTTAGGCCCATCGGGCAGGCAGCTCCTCTTGAACTGCTGCGAGAAGAACCTCTTAAGGAATATCTCAAGCCATGCTAATATTACACGATTAGCATATATGCCGTCAAATGCAATTTGTGCCAGCCTGAATATTTTACTTGGCCTAAAGCCAAAGCGTACAAAATAATAGAGGAAGAAATCATGGAGCTCATATGGCCCTACTATATCTTCCGTGACCTGGCTGATCACCCCATCCTTTGGCGGGATCAGCTCCGGAGAGACTGGAGTGTTCAGGATATCCGAAAGAACCGGGCTCTCAGGACCGCCAAGGGATGCTGCATAGCCTACAATATGCCTTACAAGAGTCTTCGGGATTGAAGCATTCACTGCGTAATTGCTCATATGATCCCCATTGTATGTAGCCCAGCCAAGGGCAAGCTCAGAAAGATCCCCTGTCCCGATTACGAGAGCTCCAATCTGGTTTGCCTTATCCATCAGCACCTGGGTGCGCTCCCTTGCCTGAGCATTCTCATACGTCACGCTGAAATCTCTCTCACTCTGCCCTATATCCCTGAAGTGTGAGAGAACGCTCTCCCTTATATCGATCTCCTCAAAGGATACGCCAAGTGCTTCTGCAAGTTTCTCTGCATTGCTTTTTGTCCTTTTAGTGGTTCCAAAGCATGGCATTGTGATGGCAAGTATGTCTTTCCTTGGCCTTTTAAGCATGTCAATGGCCTTTACAGCGACTAAAAGCGCCAATGTGCTGTCAAGCCCTCCGGATAGTCCTACAACTAGTGCTTTTGATCCTGTATGCTCAATCCTCTTTTTCAGTCCCAGAGCCTGAAGGGTGAGGATCTTCTCACATCTTGATGCCCTGTCACTGTCTGAAGACGGCACAAAAGGAAAGCGGTCAATCCTGCGGGTGAGAACAGTATCCACCTCATAGAAAGAGATATCCACAAAAGCATATCCGGGATCATGCTGCATCCTGAAGGTGTTTGTTCTCCTTCTCTCCTCATTCAGCCTTGAGACATCTATCTCACTTACTGTAAGGCGCCCGGTCTCAAAATTGCTTTCTTCCAGTATGCTTCCATTCTCAGCAATCAGGTCAGCTCCGGTAAATACCATGTCCGTAGTGCTCTCCCCTTCAGAGGCATCGGCATAGACATAGCCGGAAAGAAGTTTCGCAGACTGCATCCTTACAAGGCTTCTCCTGTATTCCTCCTTGCCTATGACCTCATCGCTTGCACTCAGGTTGACAATTATATTTGCCCCATTGGATGCGTGTGAGTTTGATGGCGGCACTGCCACCCATAAATCCTCGCATATCTCCGCAGAGACCCCGATATCCTTATAGCGGTGGATGATCCTGTTTCCAAACGGGATTGAGCCATCAATCATAATCACTCCATCCGGAGATGGCGTGAACCACCTGTCTTCCTGGAATTCTGCGTATGCCGGCAGGTTTGTCTTTGCTGTGTAGCTTATGATCTTTCCTTCCTTGACGGCTGCCGCAGTATTATACAGCTTGCCATTATATTCCAAAGGATACCCCACGAATGAAAGGATATCTGAATAGCTTGTCTTCTCTGCGTATTCATTTAAAGCTTTCCTGCTTCTTTTCAGAAGGCTCTCACTCAAGAACAGATCCTGGCAGGTATAGCCAGTAATCGAGAGTTCAGGGAACACAAGGATCTTAACTCCGAACGAATGAGCCAGACTGAAGAGCTCAAGCATCTTTTCCACATTGTATTCAGGGTCTGCCACCCTCAGAAGAGGAGAAGCAGCTGCAACTTTGATAAACCCGTCTTTCATTAATACTAGCATGGTGGGACCCCAGCAGGACGTGCCTGGTGGAGGAATCACCATAACCTCCTTATACATGATATCTGCATTTGTCCACCCGACGAAGCGTCAGATGCCTGCAATATATGCCTTGATGGCTCTTTAAACCATCATGTTTCCTGAAATCGAAGTGCTCTGAACATCTCATGCAATTGAAGAGAGAGCCTTAAAACATGAGATACAGAACAGCTTGCCTGAAGGCATCCACTTGTGCATGAGTATTACCGGCCCCAAAAGCCAGGAGATCCTCTTCTTAACTGGAGCCAGTCATCATCAGGCACTCAGGATTACTCCCACATGCCAGCAGCCTTGCACTTCTGGCGCTGACATCAGTTGAATTTTTCAATAGGACATCCATTCAGCCGGGCCCAGCGAATTACAGCATTAAGCCTTGTCTGGTATCCTTTGCCATCCTTCTTCAACCACTCGACATTGTCATGGTCTATTGTCGTGCAGATCCTGTCCTTCTTCATCCTTAAGGACTGCGCATAATAATGGTGAGGATCATGAAAACTGCAGGAAGGAGCATCGCTGTAATCTATATCCTCTTCCTTCATTTGCCTGAGAGCCTCGAGCTCAGCCTTCTGTTCTTCGCTCAGAGGGGGTAGATTCAAATTCTTATAAGTTTTTGGCATTCTGTTCATTATAAATTCTCTCCTCATCTCTATTAGCTTTGCGAGCTGAGATTATACGTATTTTTTCTCCTTTGTCCATGGCAACCACGAACAGCAGCAATATCTTACCAACCATTCCTATGTACTGCCAGCGATCTTCATCAGCTGAAGAATGCACTTCATCATACTCTTCAATAAGAAAAGGATCATCAAAAATATGAACAGCCGTCTCAAAGCTTATCTTATGCTTCTTCCTGTTCTTTATATTTTTCTCACTGTCCCATTCAAAACCGTAATACTCTACTGTCATGACCTATTCCTATCTGTTCTAATTATACAGATAAAATATATGTATAGACAATATGTTAATTTCATATATACTCAACTGCGGGCCATTGTCCATTTTTTTAGGATCTGAAATTTTCTCCGTGCAATAGGCATAGTGTATCGTTAGAAGAAATAGGCTGCATCTCTCATGATTTGTAATCGCCAAAAAAACAAGTCAGGGAGAACCGCTCCTGAATAAAGTGCTGATGGCTATTTTCAGTGAGATGAATTTGAACTTAGCCAGAAGGCTTGCACGCAGATGGATTTGAGAAACCTTTTTGTTTCAACTAGAAAAAAACGGATAGACGTAACCAATTATTTCCCAGAAACTATGGCTACAACCATTTGCATTGTAGCCATTTATTCTATTTGATGAGCGAAAGAATGGATTAGATAAAATGCAAATCGCTGGAAAAGTGATTCATCTGTCCATTGCAGTTTCATCCAGCAGGAATTCCTCTATCCCGATGTAAAACACTCCTTTATCATCATACCACGGTATGATTGCATCCCTTACAACTACAATCTTCTTAAAGGAATCTTCCACCCTCTCCAGGGATCTTACCTCCTGAATTCTTTTTGCCTCATCTGCAACAGACAGGGCAGACTGGATATAATAGCGCTTGTTTCCCTTATTTGCCACAAAATCAATCTCAAGCTGAGTACGGATTTTCTTGCCATTGCCATCAATCGAATTATATTCCACCACACCAACATCAATATCGAATCCTCTGGCTGAAAGCTCATTGAAGATTATGTTTTCCATGATGTGGTTTTCTTCCTGCTGCCTGAAATTCAGCCTGGCATTGCGTAATCCGATATCTGTAAAATAATATTTAAGCGGCGTTCCAATATATTTTTTTCCTTTGATATCATAGCGATATGCCTTTTTAAGAATGAATGAGTCAATTAAAAAATCCAGGTATCTGCTTATTGTATTTGCACTGATATGAACATGCCTGAGGGTGCAGAATGCATTTGAAAGCCTGGTCGGATTAGTCAGCGACCCGATTGATGATGATACGAAATTTAGAAGATCCTCAATGACATACCTGTCATTTACAATCCGGTTGCGTTCCAGGACATCCTTAATGTAAACCTTCTCAAACAGATCTTTAAGATGCTTGCTTTTCTCTTCATGGCTTTTCAGGGAAAGCACATATGGCATTCCTCCATATGTCCAGTACTGACTCCACGCATTGCGCTTCTCTCCGTCAAAAGCATCGTAGAATTCCTTATAGGTAAGCGGGGAAACGTATATCTCATCGCCACGGCCTCTGAATCCTGTCAGGACGTCCGAAGAAAGCATGTGGGAATTGCTGCCTGTAACATACAGATCCACATTCTTGAGTTTCATCAGGCTGAGGATGACATCTGTAAAACCAATTCTGTCTTCCTTTGATTCAAGATAAGGATTCTGGATTTCAGAAACATACTGAATCTCATCGATGAAGACATAGAATTTCCTTGCCGTGTCCGTTACCCTGTTTCTGATGTATGCGTCAAGCTCCAGTGGATTGCGGTACCTGGCATTAACTGCTTCGTCCAGGGAAAGCTCCACAATTGCATCATTTCCTATTCCTATCGAATTCAGATACGAGTGGTAAAGCTCAAAAAGCAGGAAAGACTTACCGCATCTACGGATGCCCGTAATTATTTTAACGCGGCCATTGTCCTTTTTTGATGCCAGATTCTCAATATAATGCCTGCGCTCGATAATCATCAGAAGTGACCTCCATAATAGAGTATTTTTGCGGATATCCGCACTTTTATTTCATTTATATTTTAATATTCTTCCTCTATCCGTCAAGACTAACAAATTTTTTTTGCGGATATCCGCACTTTTAATTCATGTTAGGGCATTCTACAGAACTTATTCATGCTATCGGCAAATTTCCTGCATGAAGTCAGGTAAACCGCTGACAAACTGCACCTGTACCACTTTCATGCACTCTGTTTCTTTTTCAAATGGATTGCAGTGCATCAGAAGGCAGGCTCAGCAGAGTAGACAAGTTTTCCAATAATCCTTTACAAAAACAAACAAATCCTACATTTCACCACTCTTCCATGCTATAGTAATATAAATGTTGCTGACCCCCCATAGGCCTGCCTCTGGGTGCAGTCAGCAAGGACATGGTCCTGCATCAAATTATACAGTTGGCTGTTCCAGGATACAGCCAATGAGGAGGAGCGATGGAAACCATATCGTTATCGGGAAGCTGGGCATTAAGAGCTCTTGGTGATAACACTGCTTCATACTTTTCTGATAACAGCACATTGGAATACAACAATACAAACAGCGTCTTTACAGCCCTCAGATCCGTAATGAGCACGGATGAAGCAAGGAAGCAGAGAGGAAAGCTCTTCTCAATAGAAAGGACATTCAGAGTGAAGCTTGAAGAAGGAGAAAGGGCTGTGCTTTTAAAAGGCGGGGCGGAAAAAGCCTATATAAACGGAAAGGCCGTGGAGAAAAATGAGATAACGGATCTCCTTCATGATGGTGATAATACCGTGCGTCTTACAGTGAACTCATCTTTTTTCGGGGATGTGAAGATCCTGAAAAGCAGGGATGGCGTAGGCTATGGCGCCCACCTGAGGCCAGTTCTCGATAACGGCATCTGGCAGGTGAATGCAGAGATGGATTATGAGGCATTCAGGGATCATGAGAGGAATGTCAGGCTCACTATCCTTGGACACACAGCAGAAAAGCAGATACTCTTTGAGAAGGGAAGGCGCAAATACCATATAGCCCTCTCAATCAGTGACAGTGAGGTGGAAAGATGGTCAATCCATGGCGATGGGCCCCAGATAGTCTACCAGGCCCTCCTGAAAGTCGGTGAGGCAGAGCTTGAGCGGAGGATTGCGTTCCGCACCATAGAAGAGAAGAACGGGGCACTCTATGTGAATGGAAGGGAGACATTCGTAATGGGTGCAACATGGCCTGTTGAGCTTACAAGTGACCAGAGCCGCTATGACATGATGCTTTCTTCTGCCACATGGGCAAACATGAATGCACTTCTTATTGAAGAGGGACATGAGAGCCATGCATTCTATAACACATGTGACCGCCTCGGCCTCATAGTGCTCCATAATGAAGAGAAAGATGAGTCATACACATTCCATCCTTCCTATGTCACGGGAAAGCTCAATGTGGATATCTTCAAGGCTGAGGTCCACGATGACGGATATTATGGCTCATGCCTCGATGCAATCGCACTCGAAAGATGGACGCTGAGGACAAGAAGCGACAACAGCAACCATGGAGTCATCTATAAAAGCCTGCTTTCCACTGTTAAAGAGGACGGGAAATGGAGGCCAAGCCACTATGCAGCCCGCCGTTTCTTCTCAGATCTTGTCCCTATCATGTTCATTGAGAATGACAGGCTGAACATATATGTATCAAATGACGGGCCAGAAGATGAGGATGTCGAGCTTTCCGTGAAGTTCATGACCTATTCAGGACAGAAAAGGACAAAAAGGATGTTTGAGGCATCAGTTCCAAAACACCAGGCCGTGAAAGTGCAGGAAATCGACTTGAGGAATATCGACAGGGCAAAGGAGTTTGTCTACATAAAGCTCAGGACATTCAGCATCCACAGGGAGCTTACACTGCTTCTTGATGAGATTGCAAAGTGTGAATACGAGAAGGCGGACTTTGAGATAAAGACCAGGAAGATAAACAGCAGGAGCTACTCAATCCGGCTTATCTCAAACAAGCCCGCATTTGCAGTGCATCTTGAGCTGGAGGGAATCAGCGGAAATTTCTCAGACAGTTTCTTTGAGGTGCGCCCATCAGGAGAAAAGAGCGTTATTTTCAACAGCCTGGAAGAAATCGATGAAGAGGAGATCATGAAAAGGCTCAGGATCTATGATCTTGCATCATCGATCAAGGGATAGGACAAACGCGCACTCTTCATGGAATGAGCCAGGGTAGAAGTCAAACACCCTGGCTTTTTCTATCCTGTAACTCTTGAAAAGCTGAAGGTCCCTTGATGCACTTGTGCTGTCACATGAGACATAGATTACCCTTTCTGCCTTCCATGATTCAACAAGGCTTATGAGATCCCTGTCAAGGCCAACGCGCGGAGGATCAAGGATAACAGTATCCACACTCTCCCTGACACGCCTTGAAAAAAGCGTCGCATCAGATGTGAAGGAAAGGGCATGAGGTGCATTCTTCCTTGAAAGGGAAAGGCATTTCGGATTCTTCTCAACTGCATAGACTTTCCTCTCATGGTCCTCAAAGAGCCTTGAGAAAGTCCCGACTCCGCTGAAAAGGTCCATTACCACATTTCCCTCTGCATTCTCCTTTACAAAGGAAAGAAGATCAGGAAGCAGTTTCAGGTTCGACTGGAAGAAACACTCAGATGTCACTTTATAGCCAAGGGCGCTGATCTCATTGCCACCAATCGAGAGAGAGCTGTCCCCATCCTGCACCGCAACCTCCACAAAGCCTGTCTTCTTATTTACCCCGTTAAGTATCCTCAGCCTCTGAGCCTCCCTCAGTATTCCATCCTTCTCTTTCAGAAGGCCATTGATGCGCTCTGTCAGAGCAGGACAGTTTTCAAGCGGGAAGAGGCTGTTTGCCGCTCTTGAAAGGAATCCTATTTCCTTCCTCTTCATGTCCACATGGAAACGGCAGCGGGAACGGTATGCGTAAAATGGTGCATAAAGGGGATCAAGGAAAGGAATATCATAATCTATCTTTGCAATCCGCCTGAGGTTGTCCCTGACTATCCCTTCCTTCAGCATGGCAGAATCCTTTTCAGAGACAATAAGGAAATCACAGCCTCCGCATTTGCCATAGTATGGGCACTTTGGCTCGATCCTGAGCGGGCTTTTTTCCATAATCTCATAATCTTCAGCAATCAGGACATTTGCCCTCTTCCTTATTTCCTTTTCCTCAACAACCTCTCCAGGAAGTGCGCTTTTCACCAAAACCGCCCTTCCCTGCTGGTCATGGGAAAGCCCGTAGGCTCCGCTTATGAGCTTTTCAATTTTCAAAGACAAGACTCAAGCTCCTCCAGATAATGCTCAAACACATTGATTCCTGAGAGCCAGAAATCCTTATCCCTTACATTGCAGCCAATGCTGAGGGCAGCATCTTCTGCACTCTCCATCCCGCTTTTTCTCAGCATTTGCCTATAGCTATCAGGAAAAGAAGGATCTTCAAGGCTCCTTTTATAGAGAGCAAGCGCAAAGAGCTCTCCAAATGCATATGGGTAGTTATAGAAAGAGAACTCTTCTGAATAGTAGTGTGATTTCACAGCCCACATATACTCATGCTTCTCGCATACTGCATCCCCGTAAGTCCTCTCTTCTGCATCAAGCATCAGCTCATTGAACTCCGATGCAGAAAGCTCTCCATCCCTCCTTTTCTCAAATGCATCCATCTCAAAGTAGAAGCGTGAGAGGATGTCAAGGCATGTCTGGTTTACAGATGACAGGAACTGCTCAATCAGTGCGATGCGTGCCTCCTTATCATCTGCATCCTTTAAAGCCCTGTTAAAAAGCAGGGTCTCACTGAAAGTGCTGGCAGTTTCAGCAAGTGTCATCGGATAGGAGGAAAGGAGTGCAGGAAGATCCATCACCATGCTGTCATGGTATGCATGCCCAAGCTCATGGGCCATTGTTGAGACGCTGTCGTATGATGAATCAAAATTCATGAGGATCCTCGATTCCCCGCTCTTCTTGAATATCTCGTCATATGCACCACCGACCTTTGACTGCCGAGGCTCAGCATCTATCCAGCCATTTCTGAAAGCCTTCAGTGCAAACTCTCCCATATCTGGAGAGAATTCACTGAATGTGCTGTAGACCATCTCCTCTGCTTCTTCAAATGAATACTTCAGGCTGTTTTTCCCGATAGGTGCAAAAATATCATAGTAAGAGAGCTTTTGCAGGCCTAAGAACCTGGCTTTCACATTCAGGTAGCGCCTGAATATGGGTATGCTCTCTTCCAGTGCTTCAATCAGTGCATCAAGTGTTTTCCTGCTGATTCTCGATGAAAAGAGTGAACGCTCAAGAGGGGAATTCCACTTCCTCCTGCCCTCCAGGAGAAGAACAGTGCCTTTTACCCCGTTCAGGCAGTACGAAAGTGCATCAGAATGCCTCTTTAAAAGCGCTTTCTCCCTATAATACGCATCCTTTCTTTCTTCCCTGTCTCCTGAATAGGCAAGACTCCTGAGTTCTGTCAGCGTCTTTTCCCCCTCAAGGGCAGAGCTTGTGATGCTCTCCTGCAGCTTTGACCAGGAGAGGGCACTGACCTTCAGGAACTCGGATGCAAGCTTCTCGTCCCCCTCTCCCATCAGGTGTTCTGACTCTGTGATGATCTCATCGAGAATGACTTTATAGCATGCAAGATCAGGGGAGGAAAATTCATCCTTTCTCAGCCTTGCACTCCTGACGAAAGCTTTCCATGCCTCATCCATGGCAAGGTATGCATCCTCCGATGCCGAGACTGCCTTCATGTATTCAGGATTCCCTGTATCGGTGGATAAAAGGGCTGTGGCATATGCTGAGGTATTTGATATAAGTGCCTCCGCTTCATTGAATATGTCGAGTATCTCCCTGACGCTAAGGCTCTCCATTGTGGAAAGAACCTCATCCTTAAGGGCATGGATCCTTGAAAGATCTGCCCTGAATTCCTTTGACATAACAGATGGATATATACTGCTGAGATCCCAGCGTGGAAGGCTCATGATTTGCTCCTTGAAAGCATAAGGACCGGCTTATCCAGATTGACAAGCTCCTCAAATTCCTTTTCATCAATTATGACAGGATACCCACTCAGGATATCTTTCACGCATTCCAGCAGTTCCCTTACTTTTTCCTTCATTGAACCGCTTTTCCTTTTTTCCAGGAGAGAGAACATATCTTCTTTCCTCTCTTCATCCCCGAACGGGGCATATGGTATGTCAAAGCCATTCTCCCTTCCATCCGATACAGTTATGGAGAAAGCCCTGAAATCTTCTGCCTTGTATATGCATTCAGCAATAATTACCCTTTCAAAGGAATCTCCTAAGAGATCGTGGATTTTTGCTTCAATCTCATTTCTGTCCATAAAGCAGATTCTAATGGAAAAGGGGATCAGCGGCAATTGGGAAGAAGGAGGACTGAGTCTGCATTAAGCAGGCATTCATCATCACTGTCATGGCTTATTGCAATCAGGGTCTTCCCCTCTGCCTCACTCAGGATCAGCTTGGCTGCCTCTTTCCTTGATCCATCATCAAGGCCGGTAAAAGGCTCATCAAGGATAAGGCTGTCATATTCTGTAAGCAGGGCCCTTATGAGGGATACTCTCCTCTTCATTCCCCCCGATAGTGTGCTGACACGCAGATTCTCATTTCCAGATAGTCCGGCTTTTCCTATCAGGAGAGATATCCTTTCCATGTCAGCAGAGACAAGAAGGAGGTTGTTTAAAAGCGACAGGTTCTCTATAAGCCTGTCTTCCTGGAAGAGCGCAGAAACCCTTCCCTCAACTTCAACATTTCCGCTATCAGGCTTCTCCAGGCCCAGGATAATCCTTGCAAGGGTTGTCTTTCCTGCTCCGGATGATCCATGTATCACAGTGACGCCGGGAAGGAAAACATGTGAAAAGCCCTTCAGGACCTCCTTACTTCCAAAAGACTTGCTTACATTCTTCAGCGTTATCATACTTCGATCCTCCTCAGGGCTTTCTGAATCAGGAAGAAAAGCATTTTCTCGAATGCCTTTGCAAGTATTATGATAGTAAGCGTCCATGCAAAAAGATCAGAGGAAGCAAGGTAAAGCTTTGCCTCATAAAGCTTTTCTCCAATAGAGCCGTCCGGCACAGCAATCACTTCAGCAGCTATTCCGCTTTTGAAGCAGAGGGCAAGAGATATTGAAAGCCCGCTTTCGAATGCCGGAATAAGCAGTGGAAGATAGAGGTACCTGAATTTCCTGAAAGGACTTACCCTGTAAAGACGGGCCATTTCAATGAGCTTTCCATCCAGGGAAGAAAGTCCGTCAAAAAGTGATGTATGCATGACAGGGAAAACCATCATGAATGATATCACGACAGAAAGGTTGCGGCTTGATACCCATATGAGTATCAGGATTGTGATGGAAGCAACCGGGGCAGAACGCATCACCATGATTACCGGCTCTGCCATTATGCGGGCAGAGCGGCTTCTGTAACAAAGGGGAGCCGTAACCAGTGAAAGGGCTATGGCAAGAACCAGGCCAAGGAATATGCGCGAGAGTGAGAAAAGTACTGAAAGGTAGAAAGAAGGCTCACCTAAGAACTCAATGAGCCTTTTAAGCACACTGACAGGGCTCGGAAGGAGAACGCGCGATCCGATATGGATTGCCAGGACCTCCCATATCACGATATAAAGTGAAAATGCCAGTAAAAGGGTAAGCCTTCTTCTTTCTTTCATAATCCGCTAAAAATCAGATGAAGTAATAGCTGTCATCTGGAAGGGAGAGACCCACACTCTTAGGATTCATCGAGTAAAGGACTTCCAGGTAATTTGAAAGGGCTTCTTTCATTTCTTCGCCTGTAATGAGCGTGATATTGCATCCGTCAATTGCATCCAGGGCAACCTTTTCAGCAATAATGCCATACTCCCCTACAAGCTTTGCCCCCTCTTCAACATTTGAGTTCACATATTCAACTGACTCCCTGTAGCTGTCAAGGAAAGCCCTTAGGGCATCTTCATTGCTACTTGCAAAATCTGAAGAGGCCACTACCACACCGGTAATGAGCTCGCTTCCCATGGCATCCATCCAGAGATCGTTGAGATCAAGGGCAACGCGGATATCAGGATCGGAAATGAGGGCAGATGTAAGGAATGGCTCGGGCAGCATTGCAACAGCTCCTTCATTTGCAGAGAGGGCTGCAACGCACTCTGCATGCTCACTCCTCCATTCAATAAACACATCCTTGCCGATTTCAAGTCCTGCGCTCTCAAGGACAAAACGCAGTGCATATTCAGGTGTTGCTCCGTTTCCAGAAGAATAGATTGTCTTTCCCCTGAGATCATCTACAGAATGGATGCTGTCACCCTTTTCTGCGATATAAAGCACACCAAGAGTATTGATTCCAAGGACCTTGATGCCTCCGTCTGTGTTGTTGTAAAGGACTGCAGATACGTTGGCTGGAACTGCCGCGATATCTGTAGTGCCACGTATGATCTTCGGATTGACCGCATCAATTGCACCTTCGATCGCAAATGTATAGCTGTTTCCATTGACAGGGCCGCTTTCAGCATCCTTCATCAGCTTCACCATGCCCATTGCCGTAGGCCCTTTAAGAGCCGTAACTGTGATATCTGCGGCAAAAAGAGCCATGGATACCATGAAAACAAATAAAAGCAGAAAGATTTTTCTCATTTTTCCTCCTCTGCCATATATTAGCAGAAAGAAGGAAAAATGTTACTCCTCAATGCCGTATTCTTTTATTTTGGATATGAGGGTGCGGCGCGTGATACCAAGCTCTGCACTTGCCTTTGTCCTGTTGCCTTCCCATCGCTGGAGAGCCCTTACTATCGCATCGCGCTCAAGCTCCCTGAGGCTCTTTGCCTCAGCACTGGCACTCACTTCCTTTCTCTCATCAAGGCGTGAGACACTGCTTCTGAGATCCAGATCCTTAAGGTCAATCAGGGGACCGTCAGAAAAGATCATTGCCCTTTCTATGATGTTTTCAAGTTCCCTCACGTTTCCATAGAAATGATGGGCCTTCAATGCTTCCATTGCATCTGGCGTGAATCCATCAATGCGTGATGCCATATCGCGAGAAAGCTTTCTTATGATATATGCAGAAAGAAGCGGGATATCCTCCCTCCTTTCCCTCAGTGGCGGAATCTCGATCCTGACAACATTCAGCCTGTAAAAGAGATCCTCACGGAATGAGCCATCCTTAACCATGTTCTCAAGGCTCTTGTTTGTTGCTGCGACAATGCGTGCATTTATAGGAAGGGCATCCGTTCCTCCAAGGCGCGTTATCTTCTTTTCCTGCAGCACCCTCAGTATCTTCACCTGCAGTGAAAGAGGCATATCACCAATCTCATCCAGGAAGAGAGTGCCCCCGGAAGCAAGCTCAAAAAGGCCGATCTTCCTGCCTGAAGCCCCTGTGAATGCACCCTTTTCATAGCCGAAAAGCTCACTTTCAAGCAGGTTTTCCGGCACCCCTCCGATATTTATTGGAACAAACGGACCATCCTTCACATTCGACTGGTTATGAATCTCCCTTGCCACAACTTCCTTTCCGGTTCCTGACTCTCCGGTAATCAGGACAGTTGCAGCACTCTGGGCAGCTTTTGCAATAATTGCCTTTATATGCTGCATGCTGCTGCTTTCCCCAATGAGGGCATCCAGCCTCTTACCGCTTTCTGCAAGGTTTCTCAGCGTTGCTGACTCAACCAGGCTCTTAAGCTTTATCGTAAGCTCTTCCGGATCAAACGGCTTGACGACATAGTCATCAGCCCCCTCTTTCAGGGCTTTTACTGCATCCGTTATCTCCCCATGTGCACTTATCATGATTATAGGCATGCGGTAGCCTTCCATCCTGAGCCATCCTATGAGCTCAAGACCATCCATGCCAGGCATCTTGAGATCGAGTATCAGGGCATCATAAAGCGTCTCCCTGACCATCCTCTGGCAAGACAGGCCGTTTTCAGCAGTATCACAGTCTATATTCTCCAGGGAGAGGAACTTCTTCATCAGGCTCCTGATATTCTCTTCATCATCTGCTATCAGCACTCTCATTCAATCACCTCATTCAATATTACTATAGCACTTGTCCCACCGCCACTGCGGCTTTTGATGGAAAGCTCCCCTCCTGCAGCCTTGACGAACTGGCTGGCAATTGAGAGCCCGATGCCGGATCCATGGATTTTTGTCGTGTAGAACGGATCGAATATCTTCTGCCGGCTCTCATCGGATATTCCGCATCCCCTGTCATTTACAGAGACTAATATCCTGCCTCTCTTGATCCTGGCAAAAGAAACGGAGACCTCAGGCCTCTTACCCTCTTCTGTGGCCTCCACAGCATTCTTGATCAGGTTCTCAAAGACACTTCTCATGCGTTCCCTGTCAAAGAGGACAAAAGCACTTTCCACTGAACCGGAAACGGTTTCAATACCTGTGCTGAAAAGTGGGAAAAGGGATTTCACTTCCTTTACGATATCTATCTTCATGGGATTGCCAAGGGGATTGCGCAGGAAGTCTGAGACCTTGTCCGTCAGCTCCTTTATCCTAGTCGTCTCATGTTCGATTGTATATATTCCCTCAAGCTCATCACCTTTTACGCTACGGCGCAGGATCGCAAGCTGTATCTTTATTGCAGAGAGGGGATTCTTTATCTCATGGGTGAGGGTGCGGGCTGCGCTTCCAAGGCTTACAAGGCTTTCCTGCCTGACAAGCGTCTCCTTGTACTTCCTGTTCTGCCTGTAGATATAGAGGACGATTATATAAAGAACGAGGGAAAGGATGATAAGGGCGATGAAAAGAACCCTAAGGTGCATCAGCTCCTCTCCAAAACCGGAGGCATCAAGATTTATGTATATTATGTTCGGGTAGCTCAGGCTTATTTCATTTATTGGAAGAAGGAGGCTCCCGTTCTGGGGAATCACAGCCTGGCTTGATGCCCTGATGTACTCAACGATATTCCGCCTTGCGTCAAAGGAAAGCCGGGATGATGTGAGGCTGTTGCGCTCACTCTCCCTGAAGAGGCTTATCGGAAGGCGCTGGTATACGCTTCCTTCAGAGTAAAGCAGGTTTCCTGATGCAGAATATATTCCTACGCCGTTGATGCCATAGGATGACATCACGTCATTCATATTGATGTCATTATCCCTGAGGGCCATTATCACAGCATTGAACGCACGCTCTGTGCTGTTTTCAAGCTCAAGCTCTGCCAGGCGCACCATTGAAAAGGAAAGGAATGAGAGAAGCACGATGAGGGCAATGAAGAAAACTGTTATGAGCACTTCAATCAGAAGTGCAATATGACGGCTCCTTTTTTCCAGGAAGGAAAATATCTTCCTCTTCTTCCTCTCTTTCTTCATAGCTCACCTTTACTCATAGCTCAGCGATTCTATAGGATCAAGGGCTGCGGCCTTCTTTGCAGGATACCAGCCGAAGAATACCCCGACAAGCGTGGAAAATGCCAGGGCAAAGAGTATTGCACTGTAGCTGACTGACATGCTCCATCCGGCATAATCGGCTGTAAAATAGCTAAGCGTCATTCCAATTGCTATCCCAATTATTCCACCAAAGAGCGTTATGGTTATGGACTCCACAAGGAACTGGGACTGTATGGTTTTGGGAGAAGCTCCAAGAGCCTTCCTGATTCCTATCTCCCTTGTCCTTTCAATGACTGAAACAAGCATGATATTCATTATCCCGATTCCGCCGACTAAAAGGGAGATGCCGGCAATGCATGAGAGGAAAAGGGTGAACGTCGCCATTATCTCATTGCTCATCTCAACAAGGGTTGCAGGAGAATATACCATGTAGTAGTCATCATCGCCAAGCATCTGGAAGAGGAATGTTTCCGTATCATCAGCAACATCCACGGCACTGAATCCATCAGCGACAAGGATGGAATAGGATGATGGCATCGTTATCCTCCTCAGCCTCTGGTCATAGGTGTTGTATGGTACGAAAGCAGAATTATCGTAAGTGTTGCCAAGCGTCTCGCTCTTTTCTGAGAGCACCCCTATCACCTGGTATCTTTTGGACTGCTGCCTGAATACCGAAATGTATTCGCCGACTGCGGATCCTGCAGGAAAGAGATCCTCTGCAAGCTGGGAGCCAAGGACAACCACCTGCCGCCTGTTTATATTATCCTCAGCTCCAAAGAACTCTCCATCCTCAAGCTCGAGGCTATTCACATCAAAGTATGAGGAATAAACGCCACTGACGCTTGCCCTCACTATCTCCTGCCCGTTTCTCAGGTTGACGCTTGTCTGGGCAGAAGGAAGGACTGTATCTATTCCGGAGACATTCTGCATCAGCGTGTTTCCAAAAGTCTCATCAAATATCTCAAGTTCCCTGGCAGAGCCCATCGGCATGACAGTCACCATGTCTATTCCCCCGATTTCCAGGGATTCGTTTATGCTGTCTGTCGCACTCTGGCCAAGGGTCATGATGGCAACTACGCTCGCCACTCCTATCATGATGCCAAGAAGGCTGAGCAGCGTTCTTATCTTGTTTGCCGCCATGCTGAACAGGGCTAGCTTAATATTCTCTCTCAACATCTCTTTCTACAATCTTTCCATCCCTGATATAAACCTGGCTCCTGCATTTCATGCCAAGGCTCCTGTCATGGGTAACAAATACGATAGTCCTGCCCTCTTCATTCAGATCCATGAAAAGGCTCATTATCTGGTCACCGGTCCTGGAATCCAGCGCTCCCGTCGGTTCATCAGCAAGCAGTATTGCAGGGTTGTTCACCAGGGCACGCGCAATTGCGACCCTCTGTTTCTGCCCTCCGGAAAGCTCAGATGGCCTGTGTTTCATCCTGTCCTTAAGCGATACGCGCTCAAGCAGGTATTCGGCCCTCTCCCTCCTCTCTTTTGAGTTCATCCCGTTCTGGGAATAAAGCAGCGGCGTGATGACATTGTCAAGCGCTGTAAGCTTTGGCAGCAGGTTGAACTGCTGGAAGACAAAGCCTACTTTCCTGTTCCTCACATCTGCAAGCTCTGCCTCATCCATTGCGTTTATTATCTCCCCATCTATCGAAACAAGGCCGCTTGTGGGGCTGTCCAGGCATCCTATCATGTTCATCAGAGTGCTCTTTCCAGAGCCGGAGGGGCCCATGATGGCCGTAAAGTCACCCCTTCTTATCCTGAGATTCACCCCGTCGAGGGCCCGGACGACGAAATCTCCGACAAGATAGAATTTCCTGAGGTCCACTATGTTGATTACGAACTCTTCCACTAACGCCTGCCCATCATTCTCATCATAGGATCCGATGTGCTTCTTGTCTGGTAGACAAGCACATCCCCTTCACTTATATTGCTTGAAAGGATCTGGACCAGGTTCTCTCCAAGGTACTGCACCTGAACCTGCAGAGTCTCAGTTGATCCGTCATCAAGTTTCCTGTTGACTGTTGCCACCCCGCCCCGCCCAACGCTTACGGCAGCCTGAGGTACGATCAGCATCTCAACGTCATCCTCAACATTTATTATCCCTTCAAAGGAGTAGCCTGGAATTATGGAGGACGGAGGATCATCTATGGTCAGCTCAACATCGACAACTCCGATTCCGCTGTCTGAATAGCGGCCAAGCATCGGGATATATGAAACATAGGATTCAACAGTCTCACCAGGCATGCTGTCGAAGGTGAGATAGGCAGTCATTCCCTCTTTCACATACTTCATGTCTATCTCATCTATTTCTACAGTCGCCTTCAGCTTGGAGATGTCAACAAGAGTGAGCACCGTAAGGTCTCCGGCTTCAAAATAGTCACCCTGATCAACATCCACACTGGTAACCACGCCATCAAAGTTTGCGTAGATATTCGTATAGTCAAGCGTATTCTCAGCAGCCTTCTGCTGAAGCCTTAAAAGCTCAAGATCCCTTTCCGATCCTGCGAGCTCCGCTTCTTCTATCTGGTTCCTTATGCTCTCGAGATTCGCCATCTGTGAGGTGCTGTCTATGGAGGCAAGAAGCTGTCCGGCTTTTACCTGGTCCCCCTCCTTAACATATACGCCAGTGACAGTGCCCGTCGTCCTGAACTTTGCTTCCTGGATATCATAAGGTTCTATATAGCCGGAAAGGTCTATGCTCATCCTGTAGCTCTGCTTCTGCACCCTAGTCTCGGCATAGACGCTCATCTCAATTGCTGCCGCACTCTCTGCCCTGTCCTTCTGGTATTGCGTATACATCATATAAAGCGTGGCAACTGTTGCAGCGACAAGTGCCCAGAGCACTATTGTCCTGATCCTTTTATTCCTCTTTTTCCTCGCATATGCTGCCCTGAGCTTCCTCTCTTCCACTTCTGAGAGGCTCTCGGGATCCCTCTTACTGTTCTCTTTACTATCCATAGTCAATTCCTCAAAGTGAATAGATCAGCAGATCATAGTATAGCGAAAGGCCATCAAGGGATGTGATAAGCGTCTCATACTCCGCATCAGAGAGGTTAAATTCCGCATCCTCCACATCCTCAATCCTTATAAGCCCCTTTCCATAATACTCTTTCTCACTCTCAAGCACAGATCTCAAGTACTCTTCATTCTGTGTGGCATTAAGCATCCTGAAATTGAAATCCAGGATCCTGTTCTCAAGTGTCCTTCCCTCAATATTGTAGCTGGTGAGGGAATCAAGGTAATCATTTTCTGCACCCACTGCGCTGTTCCTCAGCCTCTCAAGCTCCAGCCTGTCTGCTTCCAGCGCCGTATTGTTCTTCCATGATCCACTGATTGTAAGCTTAGGTGTCAGCTCAAGACTATCAAGCGGGCTTGATGCGCTGAAGGATGCCCCAAGGCTCCAGTTGGAGAGAGAAAGGTCAGCAGAAAGATCTGCAGAGATGGTATCCTCCCATTTCTTCAGTGCCCCTTCAAGGCCCGAATCGTATCTTGCCTTCCCTTTTTCATTTTTTATGCCCATACCAAGCCCTCCGCCCACTAGGAGGGACATGGGATCCATTGCCTTTTCTTTCTCTTCGACACTCAGCCGTGCAATTTCAGAGTCAAGGCTGTACTCCATCACCTCAGAATTCCCGTTTTCCATTACAGAGAGATTCAGGGATGGGAGATCAAACGGCTCAAGTCCATCCCAGTCCAGTCCGGTAGCAGCCTTGAACTGCTCCTTTGCCTTCTCATACTGGTCCTGGTAGTTCTCAAGCGAACGCTTCAGGTTATCCGCTTCAAGCTTTGCCCTCTTATAAGAGATGCTCTCTTCTGTTGCACTCCTGAGAGAGAGCATGTTGCTTATCTCACGCTCTGCATTCCTTATGCTGTGCTCATAGCTCTTAATTCCACGCTCAACTGTAAGGATATTGGAAACCATTGCAATTACAGACTGGTTGAAACTGTAAAGAGCACTGTAGTAGACACGCTCTGTGCTTATCCTGGAGCGTGCATTGCTGAGATCTGTTATCCTGTCTTCATCAAAGTAATTGAAATCGAATGTATGCGATGCCCTGACACCTGGAGAGATGGAGAAGGCGCCGTCATAGCCGAATGCAAGCGGCGAAGAGACAGAGATTGCCGTCTTTCCATCATTTGGGAGGGTAACGGAGGCATTGAGAGTCCCGATATCAAAACTGTCCGAAGAAAGGTCATTGGATGAGAGCGGAGTAACTGCTGCCTCAACAGACCATAGAGCCTCGTCATCAATGTCTGACTCTTCAATCTGGAGAAGGCTGTTTGCATGGCTGAGCTCTGCATTCTTCACCTCATAGCTGACGCTGTTTGCTGCATTGATTATCTCATCAAGTGTCAAGGCAGGAACACTGGAGAGGGAAAAAAGCAGCAGGGCGGAAAACATTATCTTTTTATTCATAGTGCCCCGCTGTTCACAATTGGCTGTGCATCCTTGCTGCCGCATAGGACGACTAAGAGATTTGAAACCATCTGGGCCTTATGCTCCTCATCAAGCTCGACCACCTGCCCTTTCTTAAGCTCACTGAGGGCCATGTCAACCATTGAGACAGCCCCCTCAACTATCTTTCTCCTGGCAGCTATTATTGCTGCAGCCTGCTGCCTCTGCAGCATCGCCTGCGCTATCTCTTCCGCATAGGAGAGCTGGTTGATCCTCACTTCCATGATCTTCAGTCCTGCCTCCATCACACTCTCTTCGAGCTCTTTCTGCATCCTTTCTGCAATCTCCTCTGATGAGCCCCTGAGAGTAAGCTCCTCATTCTCATCACTGTCGCTCAGGCTGTCATACGGATAGAGCCTTGCAACATTCCTGATGATGCTGTCCGCCTGGTTTGAAAGGAACTGATTATAATTATCAACGACGAAGACCGCCTTTGTCGGATCCTCAACCTTCCAGATGACTACAGCACCGACCATGATGGGATTGCCCATCCTGTCATTCACTTTCTGCACTGCATTCACAAGGCTCTGAACCCTCAGCGACACTGCTTTCCTCTCTCCACTGCCATTGGAAGCGACAGCAAATGGATTTACAAAGTAAAACCCTTCCCTTTTCAGCGTCCCATGGTACTTTCCAAACAAAGTGAATACATAAGCCTGGTTCGGCTTAAGGATCCTGAATCCCATTGAAATGACGGGAAGGATGAGTGCAAAGAGGACAAAAAGCACAGAGGAAACAATCACAGCAGTAGAAGAGATGGAAAAAGCAATGCAGTAAATGAAGAGAGCAATGATGATAAATGCTGATGCTATTATGATTGACAGCACTGGATAGCCGGAGACTGCCTTCACCTCTTTTTCCTTTATATCCATAAAAATCTCCTAAGGGACAATAGCCTCAAAAGCTAGGCCTTCAAGTGAAATCCTGACAGATGAGGAGTACGGTATGAATGCCGCCTCGCCTTTATCAAGCTCAAGCTTTTCATCCCCATCTTCTATCCTCATGGTTCCGCTTATAACTATCAGGATGCCAGCCTGGGCTGACTGTTCATAGCGTCCGCTGTCCATTCTTAAAAGCTCAAAAGCAGAGCTTTCCGTCTTCATGTGGATCCTGTTCTGCCCATCTTTCTCACACTTCACCTTCTCAACATCAAGAGAGGAGAATTCCATGATCCTCTTAAGCTCATCAAGATCCACCCTTTTCTTTGTCAGCCCACCCCTGAGGACATTGTCAGATGCGCTCATCAGCTCAACGCCATTGCCAAGGACATATGCATGAAGGGTATCAGGTTTCAGGTACAGCGCCTCTCCGGGCTCAAGATGCACGATATTCATGAAAAGGGGAGCAAGGGTTCCGATATCTGCAGGATATTCCCTCAGGCATTCGCAGACAATCCCTGAAAGGGTCAGGAACTCTCCATCCTTTTCCTTCTCACCGTTTCTGCTGATGCTCTTTCCCAGTTCATCCAGCACGCTTATCCTATCATCCATAGGCAGGCTGTAGAGGCTGAAGAACATTTTCTCTATACTGTCTATCTTTCCAGAAAAGATCCTCATAAAGGATGATGGGATGTATTTGCTGAAATTACTCTCAATCTGATCCACGCTCCTGAATCCGCACATGGCAGTTATCGGCGTAAGGGCATAGATTATCTCTGCTTTCTCATTATCATCCTGGTAATTATGGTCCCTGCCTTCCTTTCTCAGCTCCTCTTCCCTCTTCCATCCATCCTTTGCCTGTTCAAGATTCGGATGGCACTGCAGCGAAAGCGGCTTCTCAATTGCCAGTATCTTGAAAAGGAGAGGGAACTTACCGAATTTGCATTTCCCTTCTTTTCCTATCGCACTTTCAAGATCTGATGATATATAGGAACTGAATTTCTCCCCGTTTTCAAGCACTGCATCCCCAGAGCTGTGTGTTCCCATCCAGTACTCAGCCTTCGGGCCATCATTCCTGACTCCCAGGAGGGATGGGAGGAAATAGTCATTTCCCCATGCGTAATCCTTTATCACTCCCTTTATCTTGACACTATGCATACTATTCTCTCCTTAAGTTCCTGCTTTTAAATGCACTTTCCCATGAAAACTGGAAATTGGCAACAGTATCGCGCATCAAATCCGTCTTCAGGTCCTGGAAAAGCAGTTTTGGCTTGATTGTAAGGCTGTCTGCACCGGCAAAAGATGCCCTCTCTATCTGATCCGTTGTCCTGAAGGATGCCGCAAGCAGAACCCTGTCAGGGAAAGCATTCTTGAGGCTTTCTATCACATGGGCATACTCTATACCTTTCTCCTCAGCCCTGTTGCAGTACACAGATACAGTATCTGCACCGGCTTTGTAGGCAAGCATTCCCTGGGTGAATGTGAAGACAGAGGCAGCTGTAACTTTTATCCCTTCAGCAGAAAGCCTGCTTATTGCGGCAAGCCCGTCTTCAGTAACCGGTATCTTTATCCAGACATTCTCCCCAACTTCCTCAAGGATATAGTAGGCATCTTTCAGAATCTCATCATAAAGCGATGCTACCGGCTGGATGTGAAGCTGTCCGCCATGCTCCTCAAGGAATTTGTATATCACCTTCAGCTCAAGCACCGGAGAGCCGTACTTATTCTTGGCTCCTGCCAGTATGCTTGGATTCGTGGTAACGCCATCAAGCCTTATAAGGCTGTAGGCATCCCTGATCTCATCAATATCCGCAGTATCCAGGAAAAGATGCAACATAGAAGACCTCCATACTGATTACATCTTACCATATGCATCAGGTAAAACCTAACTGAATATTGCCATTTATTGTGGCAAAAAAAGCAGTTTCAGTGCATCATGACAGAGCAAGCGCCCTCAGCCCTTCATCAAAACTGATCATTGCTGAAAATCCGAGCTTGCTTATCTTGCTGCAGTCCAGGCTGTATCTCCTGTCATGCCCGGGCCTGTCTTCAACATACTCTATAAGGCTCTCATCAGCTCCAAGGATCTCAAGCAGTTTCCTCACTACATCTATATTCCTGATCTCAAATCCTGCAGATATGTTGTACACTTCTCCCACTTTCCCTTTCCTCAATATGAGGTCAACGGCCCTGCTGTGGTCAGATGTATGGATCCATGACCTTATGTTCTCCCCGCTTCCATATACTGGTACCGCCCTTCCGCTCTTTATGCACTCAATGGCCTTTGGTATGAACTTCTCGCTGTTCTGCTTTGATCCATAGTTATTCACAGATCGGCTTATTGTGACAGGAATGCCATATGTCCTGTAATATGAGAGGCAGAGCATATCTGCAGCTGCCTTGCTTGCTGAGTACGGATTGCTTGGCCTGAGTGGGCTCATCTCATCAAATGATTCTTCTGAGCTGAAATCCGTATCCCCATATACTTCATCTGTTGATATCTGATGGAACCGCTTTACACTGTGCCTCCTCACAGCATCGAGCAGCACACCTACCCCGATGACATTGCTCTTAAGGAATTTCCTTGAGTCCATTATTGACCTATCAACATGAGTCTCAGCTGCGAAATTGACCACATAGTCAAAGGCATTCTCCCTGAAAAGCCTTTCAACGAGATCCTCAT
The DNA here is from genome assembly GCA_949295125.1 of uncultured Spirochaetales bacterium. Taxonomy (GTDB): domain Bacteria; phylum Spirochaetota; class Spirochaetia; order Sphaerochaetales; family Sphaerochaetaceae; genus Ornithospirochaeta. The sequence continues at coordinate 61,038 of CASFJV010000052.1, read as the reverse complement.
CAGAGATATCACCTTTAACAAAAGTGATCTTTCCAGTCCAATCAAGGCGGGATAGGTCTGAGGCATATGTAAGGTCATCAAGGACCACAATGCATACATCATCCCTTTTCATAATATAATTGGCAAAAGAGGAGCCCATGAAACCGGCTCCTCCCGTGACTAGCATTTTTTCCATCAGCCAATTATAAACCCTTTTTTATCGCAGATGCTACAAAAAAGGCAAAGACAGGATGGCATCTGTTAGGCCTGCTCTTAAACTCCGGATGGAACTGCACACCCAGAAAGAACCTGTTTGCCGGATTCTCCATCGCCTCCACAAGAGTTCCGCTTGGGCTGAGGCCGGAAAAGACAACACCAGAGTCCTCAAGGACTTTCCTGAATTCATTTGAGACTTCATACCTGTGCCTGTGGCGCTCACTGATGTTGCTTTCCCCATAGATCCTGTAAAGCAGCGTACCGCTCTTCACGTGGCATGGGTATGCGCCAAGCCTCATTGTACCCCCCTTTTCATCAAGGCTCTTCTGGTCTTCCATGAGGTCAATAACCGCAAACGGGTTATCCTGGCTGAATTCCCTTGAGTTTGCCCCCTCAAGGCCGGCCATGTTACGCGCTGCCTCTATAACGGCAATCTGCATTCCAAGGCATATTCCAAGGTATGGGATATCATTCTGCCTTGCATAGCGGCATGCCATGATCATCCCCTCTATTCCACGCTCTCCAAAGCCTCCGGGAACAAGTATTCCATCGGCTTTCTCAAGATGGACTTCCGGTCCATCCTTTTCTACAAGCTCACTGTCAACCCACCGTATTGCAACCTTTACCCCGTTCTCAATTCCTGCATGGTTCAGCGCTTCTATGATTGAAAGGTACGCATCGTGCAGCTGCGTGTATTTGCCGCAGACTGCAATCTCAACCCTGCCCTCAGCCTTCCTCTGCTTTTCAACCATCTCTTTCCATCCGGATAGGTCAATCGGGCCTGAAGAAAGGCCAAGGCGGCGGAGCACATAACCATCAAGCCCCCTCTCATGGAGCATTAGGGGAACCTCATAAAGGCTTCCAAGGCTCTGGTTCTCAATAACAGCTTCCCTCTCGGTGTTGCAGAACGCTGCAATCTTTTCAAGTATTCCGGCCTCCAGCGGCTCATCCGATCTTGCGATAATGCAGTCCGGCATTATTCCCATTCCCTGCAGCTCGTGGACGCTGTGCTGGGCAGGCTTTGTCTTATGCTCACCAGAACACTTGAGGTAAGGGACGAGAACTACATGTATAAACATTGTATTTTCCCTTCCGATTTCGCTTCGAATCTGCCTCACAGCTTCAAGAAACGGCTGGGATTCTATATCTCCGATCGTTCCTCCGATCTCTGTTATGACAACATCAGCATTTGTAAGCGTTCCAAGATCATATATGAATTTCTTTATCTCGTTGGTTACGTGTGGGATTATCTGCACTGTTGCTCCAAGGTATTCCCCTTTCCTTTCCTTATGAAGGACATTCCAGTACACTTTCCCGCTTGTAAGGTTGGAAAGCCTGTTGAGGTTCTCATCAATGAACCTCTCATAGTGTCCAAGATCCAAGTCAGTCTCGGCCCCGTCATCCGTAACGAATACTTCCCCATGCTGGTAAGGGCTCATCGTTCCGGGATCCACATTGACATATGGATCAAGCTTCTGGGCTGCGACTTTAATCCCTCTTGCCTTCAGGAGACGTCCAAGGCTTGCAGCTGTTATTCCCTTTCCAAGTCCTGATACGACTCCGCCTGTCACAAATATGTGTTTACTCATCCTTTTCCCCCGTAAAAAGAGAAAAGGCGCCCACCTGATGGTGAACGCCTTCGTTCATTAATGGTGTTGTTATAGCCAGAAAGGCATGCTAAGTCAAGATTGCTGGACTGAAATGTGATCAGAAATTCAAAAAATATTTCGTTAGAAAGCAAACAATTATGGATTTGTCCACGTAAATTCTCCATTATTTTTTGCTTTTTTGCCTCTTTTGAGCGTGACATATTTTCCCTTTTTTTGTAAATTTGCATACATATTTTCAGGATGAGGACAAAGGCGTCCTAAGGTGTGGGGATACACTCTCCAGATCTTAGGGCGTCTTTTTTTTAGGAGGATGTATGTGTACAGTATTTGCATATTCAGGAAGGCAGCTATCCCTGGATGATGTGCGCTCATACCTTAAGCGCACAGTAATGAGAGGTCCTGATGAGATGAGGACTGTAGAACTTTCCAGAGGCCGCGTAATTGCATTCCAGCGCCTTGCGATAATGGGCCTTGATGAGAGCGGCATGCAGCCGTTTGAAAGGAATGGATGCTATGCTGCAACCAATGGTGAGATTTACGGATTTAGGAAGATAAAGGCTGAACTGGAGAGCGAAGGATATGCTTTTTCATCAAACTCTGACTGTGAGGTAATCCTTCCCCTTTATGAGAAATATGGAGTCAGTATGTTCTCTATGCTTGATGCTGAATATGCCACTGTCATATATGATGCAGGAAAGGATGACTTCATAGCTGCAAGGGATCCGATCGGAATAAGGCCACTCTTCTATGGCTATGACAGTGAATGGAAAATCGCATTCGCTTCTGAGGCAAGGCTTCTTCTTGGCCTCTGTGATAAGATCATGCCATTTCCTCCCGGATGCTATTACGAGGATGGCAGATTCATAAAATACCATGATGTCGGCCTGACGGATAGGAAGATAAAGGGAAGCGTGGAGGAAATTGCTGGAGGAATCAGGGAACGCCTGGTAAAAGGTGTTGAAAAAAGGCTTGACAGCGATGCCCCCCTCGGCTTCCTCCTCTCTGGCGGCCTTGACAGTTCCCTTGTATGCTCAATAGCAAGCCGCCTTATGCCAAAGAGGATCAGGACATTCGCAATCGGAATGGAAAAGGATGCAATTGACTTGAAGTATGCAAAAAAAGTGGCTGATTTCCTGAAAGCAGACCATACTGAAGTGATCATAACAAGGGATGATGTGATCTCACACCTTGAAGAGGTCATATATTCCCTTGCCACTTATGATATAACGACAATAAGGGCAAGCATGGGAATGTACCTCATATGCAAGAAGATACATGAGACCACTGATATAAGGGTGCTTCTTACGGGAGAGGTATCTGATGAGCTCTTCGGCTATAAGTATACGGATTTCGCACCGAGTGCTGAGGCCTTCCAGAGGGAAGCTGAGAAGAGAATGAGGGAGCTCTATGCATATGACGTGCTCAGGGCAGACAGGTGCATTGCAGATAACTCAATTGAGGCCAGGGTTCCTTTCGGGGATCTTGAATTCGTTGATTACGTGATGTCAATAGATCCTGAGATGAAGATGAATACATACAATATGGGAAAATACCTTTTGAGGAAAGCCTTTGATGATGGCACATACCTGCCCGAGGATATCCTATGGAGGCAGAAAGCAGCTTTCTCGGATGCAGTGGGGCACAGTCTTGTAAATGACATAAAGGAGTATGCAGAGGATCTCTACAGGGATACAGACTGGAAAAAGCTATGCATGCAGTATCCGGAGAAAGGAAGGCCGTTTACCCCGGAGAGCCTTCTTTACAGGACAATCTTTGAAAAGTACTACAAAGGGCAGGCAGACATGATTCCAGGATTCTGGATGCCTAATAGAGCATGGCCGGGATGTGATGTGGATGACCCATCTGCAAGGGTGCTTTCAAACTATGGCGACAGCGGAAAGTGATAAAGCTGTTTTCTCCTTCTGCCATGAGCCTTCCATCTGCTATACGGCAGGCCGCCAGGCAGGGGGAAGGCTCCTTTCCATTATTAAAAAGATGATGGCAACTGCTGATTAGATAAAAAATACATGTCATTTTCAAGCAGCAGGCATTCTTTTTGTAAACTTGCATCTTGATAGAAAGTTTACTTAACAATATAATCTCAGCATGCATATCCTTGAAGTGAAACACCTTGGAAAGGTCATAGAAAAGAAAGAGATCCTCAAAGATATCTCATTTTCCGCTGAAAGCGGTGAATGCCTGCTGATTGCAGGACTCAATGGATCCGGAAAATCAATGCTCCTGAAAACAATAAAGGGGCTTGAGAAGGAAAGCAGCGGAGAGATCCTTATAGACGGGAAAAGGGTGAAAGCAAGGGACAGGATGAGGAAGATTGCGCTCGTATTCCAGGATTCAAGCCTTGAGATTGTCGGAGAGAGCGTGAGGGAGGATATTGCATTCGGCCTTGAAAACCAGGGAATGGATAAGGATGAGATAGAGGCAAAAGTGGAGGAATACCTTGGCCTCTTTGGACTCAAGAGCCTTGAGGATATGAATCCTAGAGTGCTCTCAGGTGGGGAAAAAAGGAAAGTCGCAATTGCTTCTGTCCTTGCAATGGGGCCTGAAATCATACTGCTTGATGAACCGCTTTCCTCACTGGATTATCCATCTACAGTGCTTGTCATAAAAACAATCTGCCAGCTTAAGGAAATGGGAAAGACTGTAATACTGGTATCCCATGAAGCTGAAAAGCTCCTTAAGCATGTAGAGAGAACTGTAATACTCAAAAACGGGGAAATTGTATCCGATAGGAAAAGCATGGATTCGCTTGATGATCTCAGGAAAAACAGCATCTACATTCCAAACCTTCCGTTTGAGGAGCTGTCATGGCTTTGATGATCTTTTCAAAGAGGTCTCGGAAAACCGTGCTTTGCTCCATCAATCCATTTGCAAAGCTTTCTGCCCTGATTGCCATCTCTTTCGCCATAACAAGCCCAAATCCCATTCATTTTGCTATATCAGCAGTATTTATTCTTTTCCTCTGCCTCTTAGTAAGGCTTCCTGTCTTAACATACCTGAGAAAGAGCAAGGCCCTGCTCTTTCTCACATTCCTCATATTTATCACAGAACTCATAGCAAGCCATGAAATTGCCTCCTCCCTCTATGAAGGAGGTAAATTCCTTTCCCTCATAATCCTTTCTTCCCTGCTTCTTGACTCCACAACTCCATCTGAGATAGCTGCCTCACTAGGAGGTGTCTCATCCCACCTGGCAGGCAAATATGCATGGCGCTTTTCCGCAATGGTAATGCTATCAATATCTTTCATCTCCCGCCTCTTCATCCTCTCGTCAAATCTTATGGATGCACGTAAAGCGCGCCTTGGCTCATTCTGGAGGAGTCCGCTAAAAAGTGCCAGTGAGTATGTGACATCCCTTTTCTATTCAGTTTTTGATGATATCTCAGCCTATTATGATGCACTCTCCTCAAGGCTCTTTGATGAGAATATGCCCCGCCTAAGGGCCAGCTACAGGCTTTCAGACTATGCAATAATAGCCCTTTCAGTTACAGTAAGCGTATGGACAAGGCTTATATAAGAAAACTTGTGAAGGAGCGGCTTGAAGCATTTGATGGCAAGGAGGAGGAAGAGAGTGCCATCATAGAAATGCTAAGGAGCCTTGATGAATATAAAAAAAGCCGTGTTGTACTCTCTTATGCATCCCTTCAGGATGAAGTTAATCTTGAAAAGCTCTATGAGGATGGAAAGACATTCCTCTTTCCCTATGTTGATGGCTCCTTAATGCATTTTGCACCATCTCCGCTTAAAAGGGGTGCATTCGGGATAATGGAGCCAGAAGAAAGGGTTCCCTTTGAGTATGAAGAGGCAGTAATACTTATTCCAGGAAGGGCCTTCTCAAAGGATTCATACCGGATCGGACGTGGTATGGGATACTATGACCGGTACCTTAAAACACACAGGAACAAGTTATTTTCAGTTGGAATATGCTATTCTGTGCAGCTATTTGATTGTTTACCCCATGACAGCTGGGATGAAAAGCCTGATCTTATCTTATCGGGCGGGGAGAGAATTCCTGCTTTTTGAGCATATCAAAGAAGGCTTTTACCTGCTTTGACCTTGCTCCCGTTTTTAAGTCATTCCTGAATGACTCATCATGCACCCATGAAAGGATGTTCGATACCGCATGGATATATTCAGCCTGGCGGCTCAGGCTTGATGCGATCACAAAGACAAGGGATACGGGCTCCGGATAGTTCTCATCAAAAACGATGCCATCCTCTGAATAGCCAAGGGCAATATGGCAATGCTCAAGATGGGAAAGCTTTCCGTGCGCAATTGCAACTCCATGCCCGATTCCGGTGGACTGGATCTTTTCCCTCCTGTGCACTGCCTTTATGAACTTCTCCTTATCGTCAAGCTCATCAAATACCGTGCACTTGCCTATAACCTCATCTATTGCACTGAATTTCTCAGTGCTTGAGAGGGTGCAGTACACCCTCTTAAGATCACTTCTCATTTTTTCTTCAGGTATTCGTTGATAGCCTTTGCAGCTTTCCTGCCCTGTCCCATTGCAAGGATTACAGTGGCAGCTCCAAGAACGATGTCACCGCCGGCATAGACCCCTTCAATGCTTGTCTCATTCGTCTCTTCATTAACAATGAAGTTGCCCCTCCTGTTGACCTCAATTTCAGGCGTTGTCAGCTTTATGAGAGGATTGGAGGCATTTCCGATTGCGACGATGATCTCATCATACGGGACTTCCTCATCAGAGCCGGGAATTTCCACAGGGCTCCTTCTTCCGCTCTGATCCACAGGTCCAAGCTCACACTTCCTTATCACGAGGGATTTTACCTTGCCATTCTCATCGGCCTTTATCTCAACCGGCTGGCTGAGCATCCTTATGTTGCATCCCTCCTCGACTGCATGCTCGATCTCTTCCTTCCTTGCAGGCATCTCAGACCTAGTTCGCCTGTATACGATATCGACGGTCTCTGCACCTAAGCGCAGGGCTGTGCGTGCCGCATCCATTGCAACGTTTCCCCCGCCAAGCACTGCAACACGGCGTCCAACATACTCCGGAGTATGGCTGTGAGCCTTGTCAAAAGCTTTCATCAGGTTGCTTCTTGTAAGGTATTCGTTTGCAGAAAGCACTCCTACATAGTTCTCTCCCGGGATATTCATGAACTTCGGAAGCCCGGCACCGGTTCCGATGAAAATGGCATCAAAACCATCCTCTTCCCTGAGTTCCCTGATAGTCCTTGTCCTTCCGACAAGTACGTTCTTCTCTATGTCAACGCCCATCTTCTCAAGCTTTGCAATTTCCCTGTCAACAAGATGCTTTGGAAGGCGGAATTCAGGAATTCCATAGCTGAGCACGCCACCTGTCTTATGGAGGGCCTCGTACATCACTACAGCATGCCCCTCCCTCCTTACGTCAGCGGCACATGCAATGGAAGCTGGCCCTGATCCGACAACAGCCACTTTCTTGCCTGTCTCCGGCTTTATCTCAGGAAGAGTCTCATCATCTGCATTCCAGTCAGCTACGAAACGCTCAAGGCGTCCGATGGCAACAGCCTTGTCAACATCCTTTAAGGCCTTTCCAACTGTGCAGTACTTCTGGCACTGTGATTCCTGAGGACAGACACGTCCGCAGATGCTTGGCAGTATGCTTTCCCTCTGGATTACCTCAAGGGCACCCTTGAAATCCCTCTGCTGTATCCTTTCAATGAATGCAGGAATGTCAATTGATACGGGACAGCCCTGCATGCATGGCTTATTCTTGCAGTTAAGGCACCTGTTTGCCTCAAGGACTGCAATATCTTCCGTATAGCCAAGAGCAACCTCATCCATATTGTGGATCCTCTCTTTTGCATCCTGGCTCGGCATCTGCTGATGCTCAATTGCCATCCTGTCCTTCACACTGAGTTTCTCCGGAAGCCTTCCCAGCTCTTCTTTTGCTTTCCTATCGAGTTCTTCCCGTGTCATATCAAGCCTCTCCTTCCTTTATTCCGCTTTCAAGATGGCACCTGTGATGCGCTTCTTTCTCATAGTCAGAATAAGTCCTCTGCCTCATCATCATGTTTGCCCAGTCAACCTCATGGGCATCAAACTCAGGTCCGTCAACACAGACGAACTTCGTCTCTCCTCCGACAGAGACACGGCAGCCGCCGCACATTCCGGTCCCGTCAATCATGATCGTATTCAGTGATGCTATTGTCTTTATTCCATATGGTTCTGTTGTCAGTGCGCAGAACTTCATCATGACTGTCGGTCCTATTGTTACAACGAAATCCGGCTTCCATGATTCGCAGAGTTCCTTCAGAGGCTCTGTGACAACACCTTTCCTGCCCCTTGATCCATCATCTGTCACTACAATCAGATCAGGATCGAGTGCTCTCATCTCATCCTCTTCAATCAGGAGGCTCTCATTCCTTGCGCCGATTATTATCCTGATCTCATTTCCAGCCTCTTTGAGGGCCTTGGCTATAGGATAGAGCGGAGCAACTCCGATTCCCCCTCCGACGCATACGCACTTTCCAAACTTCTCGATATGAGTAGGCCTTCCAAGAGGCCCGAGGACATTTTCAATGCACTCCCCTTCCTCCATCATTGCAAGCCTGTGGGTTCCTTCCCCTATTGCCTGGAACACAATCTGTATTGTTCCATTCTTACTGTCTGCATCAGCAATCGTCAGAGGAATCCTCTCTTCAAAATCTCCACCCTTCTGCACTACTACGAACTGTCCTGCCTTCCTTTCGCGGGCAATCATGGGAGCATCGAGAGTGAATCGGAACACTTCCTTTGACAGCTTTTCCTTTTTCAATATCCTATACATAAGTCCTGATCCTTCTTAAAACGAATACAATTTAGCGGATATTGTAAAAAGATAAAAGAGAAGAGCGGAAAATAGGGAAAAAAAAGAGCCCTGAGCACTGCTCAGAACCCTTTATGTGTGTGATGCTTATCTGCCTCAGTTGATCTTAACTTCGATCCTCTTCGGCTCAGCTTTTGCTTTCTTCTTTATTGTAATTGTGAGAATACCGTTCTCACTTGATGCCTCGACGCTGTCTTCATCTGCATCTTCAGGCAGTGTGAATCCCCTCGAGAATTCAGGAAGTGCAATCTCATTGATATGGTACTTTGCCTTTTCCTTCTCCACCCTGTCAGAAGCAATCGTGACCGTCTTGTTCTTGCAGTAGATCTTTATATCGCTTTCGTTATATCCGGGGACCTCTGCCTCAATCACGTATGCATCATCTGTCTCGAACACATCAACAGGCGGGAACCTGTCGCTGCTGGATTCAAAGAAGTCATTAAAGAAATTATCGAAATCGATTAAGCTCGGGAATGTCCTGTCTATATAGTATCTCATGTCTGTTCCTCCTAAAAATCAGTTAACCTTAACTTCAATCTTCTTCGGCTCTGCCTTTGCAGTCCTTGGAAGGTCTATCTCAAGAACACCGTTCTTGAATGTTGCGCTGATGCCATCTTCATCTGCATCCTCAGGAAGAGTGAAGCTTCTCTTGAAGTTCCTGCTTACCCTTTCCTTGATCAGGTATTTCTTTCCATTCTTCTCATCTTCCTTCTCTTCTTTCTTTCCCTCAATTGTAAGAACATGGTTCTCAACATAAAGGCTTATATCGCTTTCCTTGTATCCTGGGATCTCAGCAGAGATGGAATAGCCGGTTTTTGACTCTTTCACATCCACTGGTGGCATCTTGACTCCTGTAAAGATGGAATCGATAAGACTGTCCAAGTCATTGTAGTTTCTCTGATATTTCATAATTGCCATTTTAGGGCCTCCTTAATTTACTTTTGTAATTTTGCTTACACCTTTATATAAGCAAGAGACGTGCCAACTTTTATATTTCTTTATAATATAATAAATTAAATAATTTTAATCTTTAATACCATTTACTGTATGTGTCATTATGATACAGAGGTGCAACCAGCCATCATATAATGGGGCATTTTTCCCCATTAGCAGTTCCCCTCTGAAATCCAGAATGTGTCATTATGATACACTTTCATAATTAATTGCTTATAATGTAATGATTTATTTTTATTAAAAGATATAGCAGACAATACCTCACCTTGAACTGCATCTATATAGTCATTATAATTATCAGCCATGAACGTTTTGATAATAGGCGCAGGAAGGAGGGGCTTACGTCTTGGCAAGCACCTGATAGAGGAAAACAAGAACGTAATCTTCCTGGATGCCAGCTCTGAAAGATGCCAGCAGGCAGTCTCAAAACTGGACTGCATGGCCGTTTGCGGAAGTGCCACAAATGTAGATAAGCTTATAGAGGCACAGGTAAGCAATGCAGATGCAGTAATCGCAGTAACTGACAATGATGAAACAAACCTTGTAAGCTGCGGCATAGTCGCATCAGAATTTCCGCAGGTGAAAACCACAATTGCAGCAATCAGGAGCATAAGCTACCTGGGCGGAGAATCACATCACCCGATTCTTGGAATTTCATACATAGTGAACCCGGACCAGGAGGCAGCAAACAGGATTCTCGGGATTATCAGGAGCGGACTATATAAGGATGTGATATCATTTCCGGATGCGCACTTCATGCTCTTTGCCACAACCATAGGCAAGGACAGCCCGTTCAAGGACAAGACTCTCATAGAGGCAAGGAAAAAGATTCCCGGACAGTACGTGATTGCAGGAATAAGGAGGAAGAACAAGGTCTTCACCCCTTACGGTGACACAATAATAAAATCCGGTGATGAGATAGCAATCATCGTGGATGAAGAGGAGAGCAAGGACATATTCACTGAGCTCTCAGGGCCTGTAGATGATTCCACGATAAGGAAGATCCTCATGATTGGAGCAACAAGGATAACGCGTTACCTGCTATCCGCCTTCACTCCACAGGAGAGGAAGAAAGTCACACTCATAGAAAAGGATGAGAAGATAGCACGCGAATTCCTGGATATTTTCCCTGACATCCTGATAATCAACGCAAGCGTGACAGATGAGGCGACCTGGGAGGATGAGAAGCTTTACAATACGGATCTTGTCATAAGCGTCACGGAAAATGATGAGCTTAATATCATATCATCACTATATGCAAAACGTCTTGGAGCAAAGAGGGTAATATCATCAATAAAGACGAACAACAATTACATCTCCCTTGCCTCCCATCTTGATATCGATGCGGCTATTTCAACGACAAATGCCACAGTAGACACCCTGGTCAGGCATCTAAGGGGAAGGACGATAGAAACGCTCCATACCCTCTTTGACGGATCGCTTGAGGTATATGAATTCTTAATTGCAGAGGACTTCAGGTACCTAAATAAGGCACTTAAGGATGTAAATCTCCGTGGCAAGGCAATCATTGCCGGCATAAAGAGAGCAGATGGAGAGAATTTCATTCCAGGGGGAAACTATGCATTCACCCTTAATGACACTGTAATAGTGGCAGCGGCACATAAGGACCAGGGTTTCATACAGGATATTTTCGGAGCAAGCCTCATATGAACCCCAAAACTGTCATAAAGCTCCTGTCATATGTAATGCTTGTAATGGCATTATTTATGGTCATTCCCCTTCTCATTGCACATTTTAACGGGGAAGAGGAAGCTTATATGGCATTTTTGACAACAGAGTGCCTTCTGCTATTCTCTGCCATCCTGATACTCCTCTACCTGCGCGGGGAAGATGCGGCAAAGGAGCTTTCAATAAAGGACAGCTATGTCTTCGTAACCCTTACATGGCTTACTGTAACATTCTTCGGATCAATACCGTACTACATGACGGAAGCCACCATGAGTTTTGCCGAGTCCTTCTTTGAGACCATGAGCGGTTTCACTACAACAGGAGCGACTGCAATACCGAATATAAACGAGAAGCCTGAGTCAATACTGTTCTGGCGCAATATGACAAACTGGATAGGAGGAATGGGAATCATAGTTCTCTTTGTTGCCCTTCTTCCGGCTGTCGGAGTGCGGGGAACAGCCCTTGTGGGAGCAGAGACGGTCGGCCCTACAAAAGACAAGCTCACACCACAGATCCAGAGTACGGCAATGGCTCTCTGGCTCATATACCTTGCACTCACTGTGGCACAGACGATACTGCTCCTTTTGGGAGGGCTCAGCATATTTGATGCCTCAGCTGTTGCATTCGGCACCATAGCAGCTGCCGGTTTTGCCCCAAGGGAAGGCTCAATTGCAGCCTACAGTTCGCATTATGTTGAATGGGTATGCACCATCTTCATGTTTTTGTCAGGAACTAATTTCGCGCTTTTCTTCAAGCTTTTTCAGGGAAAGTTCAAAAGAGTCGCACACGATGGTGAATTCAGGCTCTACATAAAGCTTATCCTTGTATTTTCCATCCTGGTCTCAATCAACCTTTACACAAACAGTGTCGCAGGGATAATGGACTCAATACGCCTTGGCTTTTTCCATGTGATATCTTTCATAACGACAACCGGCTTTGCCTCAGCAAACTATTCATCATGGCCCATGTTCTCACAGATAGTGCTTTTCGTGCTTCTTTTCATCGGGGGCTGTGCCGGAAGTGCGGGAGGCGGCATTAAGGTCATAAGGGTAAAGGTGCTTTACCAGATGGGAACAAATGCCACACTCAAGCGCATACATCCGAATGCTGTGACAAATGTGAAGGTCGGAGACAGCATAATAAGCGAGGAGACATGCTCTTCCATTGCAGGCTTCATAGGGCTCTACCTGGTTACGATCTTCATCGGAACCCTTGTCATAAGCCTCTCAGGAAGGGATTTCCTCACATGCTTTACAGGAGTATTATTGACACTTGGAAATAATGGAGTTGGAATAGGCACGCTTGGAACAACGGAATGTTTTGACCAGTTCTCATCGTTCTATCTCTGGGCCTTCTCGTTCCTGATGCTCGCGGGAAGGCTTGAGCTTTTTACTGTATATTCACTTTTCACGAGGAGATTCTGGGCTAATTAGAGGGGAGAGAATATGAACTTGAAATCGGATTTCAAACTGCTGGCATACCTTATGATATTCATCGGTGGGATAATGTTGATCCCTCTTGCTATGTCATTCTATTTTGATGAGAGCAGCGCATCAAAGGCATTCATAGAGACAGAACTGCTGATTGCACTTTTTGCAGGACTGACTATCCTCATAACGCATAAAAGCAAGATCCGGGATATCACAACGAAGGACAGCTACATCTTTGTGACACTGACATGGATCGTCGCAACCTTATTCGGATGCCTCCCGCTCTACTTCACAGGAACTACTGTCGGTTTTTCTGAATCATTCTTTGAAATCATGAGCGGCTTCACAACTACTGGAGCCTCTGCCATTCCAACAGTGACAGACCATCCGCGCTCTGTAATATTCTGGCGATGCCTTACCAACTGGCTTGGAGGAATGGGCATTGTTGTCCTGTTTGTGGCCGTATTCCCAAAGTTCGGAGTGAAAGGCACAGCACTCTTCGGGGCAGAATCCGTGGGGCCTACAAAAGACAAGCTGACACCGTCCATCAGGGGAACGGCAAAATCCCTCTGGCTGATCTATCTCGGCATAAGTGCAGTTGAAGTGATCCTGCTATATATCGGAGGGCTTACATTCTATGACTCGCTTACCCTCATGTTCGGTACTATGGGAGCTGCGGGATTTACGGCATCAAACCAGTCAGTCATGAGCTATCAAAGCGCATACGTTGAGTGGATCTGCATCATTTTCATGTTCATAGCCGGAGGCAACTTCGCACTCTATTACAAGCTTTTAAAGAGGAAATTCAGGAGAGTTGCAAGGGATGGGGAGCTCAGGCTGTATTTCGCAATCGTATTAATCTCCGGCCTCCTTGCAGGGCTCAACCTTTTCTTCAAAGGCTTTTTCAGCTTTTCAGACAGCATCAGGCATGCATTCTTCCAGATAGTCTCGGTAATCACTACAACAGGTTTTTACAGCACTGACTTCAATTACTGGCCGATGTTTGCCCAGATGCTGATGTTCCTGATGATGTTCATAGGGGGATGTGCAGGTTCCACAGGAGGCGGCCTTAAGGTCATAAGGGTGCGCGTCATGTTCAAGCTTGGAACGAATGCCATGATAAGGCGCTCGCATCCGAATGCTGTTACGAACGTCAGGATCGGTGATGACACATATGATGAGAACACATGCCTTTCCATAGCCGGGTTTGTAGGCTTCTACTTAATGACAGCACTTATAGGAACAGTCCTCATAAGCCTCTCTGATATGGATTTCATCACATGCCTTACAAGTGTCCTCCAGGCAATAGGAAACATCGGATTTTCCCTTGGAGGTATGGGCGTCAGGACATCATTCCATGATTTTGCAGCACCTTACCAGTGGATACTTTCTGTCCTGATGCTGCTTGGAAGGCTTGAGCTCTTTACTGCATTCTCACTCCTTACAAAGAAATTCTGGACAAAGTAGCTGGCTCACCAAACCGCTTGAAGCGCTCTTCAGTTCTCAAGCAGCCAGCTGATGAGATTTTTTGACTTGATGCCTTCATAGGACCCATCAAGCCCAGGATCAAGAGAGAGCACAATCTTTTCATAGTTGTCCCGGATCTTCTCCAGTGGGGATAGTTCCCGCCTGCGGACGTCCTCACTCTGCATGGATTCAGTCACCTGGATATAAAGCTTTCCGTCAGCAGTTGTTGCGATGAAGTCTACCTCCTGACTGTCGATCTTTCCGATCGCAACATCATATCCGCGGCGCAGCAACTCAAAGTAGACCACATTCTCAATTGCATATCCTCTGTCCCTGTTTCTGAATCCAAGCAGATAGTTCCTAAGCCCGATGTCAACGATATAGTATTTACCAAGTGTAGAGAGGTACTCTCTGCCCTTGATGTCAAAACGCTTGATCTCATAGAAGAAATAGCTTTCCATAAGCGCGCTGATATATGCCTGCACCGTATGGGCACTGGGGATTCCCCTGCTTTTTTGATTTTCCAGCAGCCCCGCACTCATCAGAGCTTTGCCAATGGAGGATGCAGAAACGGTGCTGCCAATATTGTCCGCAAGAAACAGCACAATCTTACGCAGGAGCGCAGCATCGGTAATCTGCCGCTCACCACGCCGTTTTTCCCTCTCCAGGATATCCCTTACAACAACAGTGGAGTAAATGCCATCAAGAACTGATAAAGCTTTTTCCTGATCCAGACCGATATCTGCAATGCCCGGCATTCCGCCAAAGCGCATGTAGGCGTCAAACACCTCCATCTCCTCGTACCGCTCTCCGTTTTTGTCGAATATCTGGCGTCGTGCTCTGCCAAGGGCACTGCTGGTTTTCCTAACCTCAAAGCCATAGAAATCCAGGAACTCCCTAAAAGAGAGCGGCAGCATTTTTATTTCCACGTACCTGCCAGAAAGATAAGTTGAGTACTCAGAGGACAGCAGATAGGCGTTGGATCCTGTAATGTAGATGTCACAGTCCAGATCCACCCGGAAGGAATTGACCGCATCTTCCCAGGCATCTATCCGCTGCAGCTCATCAAAAAAAAGATACATCCGCTTTCCTGAAACAACCCGATCTCTGACATAATGGTATAGATCGTCCTTAGTCATGCTCCTAAAACCGTAGGATTCAAAATTAATATCTATGATCTGATCATCCCGGATACCGTTTTCCTTCAGATGCCGGATCATCAGCTTAAGCAGGCTTGATTTACCGCAGCGGCGGATTCCGGTGATGACTTTTACAGGCTCCGTATCCTGAAAGCCGATCAGCTTTCTCAAATACAAATCACGTCTCTTAAGTTCGTGTGTCCTGATCATGGCTCATTTCTCCTCTTATCTAAACATAGCACAAACTCAGAAAAATGCAATTTTTTTTGCTATCAATAGCATAAACTTTTTATTTTTGAAAATAATTGCTATCAAAAGCAGAAAATTGAGAGATTTTAGAGCAGATGATCTTGATTTTACAACTCTACAAGGAAAAATGGGATCCCCTGCTGAAAAACCGGATTTTCCAGTCCCTCTCAGTGGCTTCTTTCTTCTCTGATGCTGCATGGAAGGCTTGAGCTCTTTACTGCATTCTCACTTCTTACAAAGAAATTCTGGACAAAATAAGCATAATTGGTTTTCCCGCCCTAGACAGAAAATGCCAGAAAGGGCCATAAAAACCGTATCAAGGACAGAGTGGTCTATTTCGGCTGCCTGTCCTTTTTTATTTGCGTTCTCTTTTCAAGTCATTTAGACTGATAGAAACGCGAGGGAGGAATTTATCTATGACTATTAACATAGGCGCATTAATAATCACTGGAGCATACCTGATCGGAATGCTGCTGGTCGGATACCTGGTCGGAAAGCTGAAGATAAAGAACAGCGAAGACTATATGGTTGCAGGAAGGAGAATGGGGCTTTTCATGGTGGCTTTCAGCCTTTCAGCAAACAACATTGGAGGAGGAAGCACAACAGGGCTTGCAAGCAAGGCTTTTGGCACCTGGGGAATGAGCGCGGTCTGGTATGTCCTGGCAGCATCCATAGCCATGATTCCTCTTGCCTGGTTTGCTCCTAAGATCAGGAAGACGATGGCACTGACGATTCCGGAAGTCATAAACAGGCGCTTTGGCAAGACAAGCAGCGTGTTCTCTGCAGTATTGAACATTCTTGCACTCTTCTGCCTGACAAGCAGCCAGGTGGCAGCATCAGGAACCGTCATCTATTCACTGACTGGAATTCCACTGAATGTATGCCTTGTAGTGGCAGGACTGGTAATTATTATATACACGACACTTGGCGGCATGATTGCAGACCAGGTATCTGACCTAGTGCAGTTCATAATAATCCTTGTCGGACTTGCAGTTGCAACTCCTATAGTAATACACGGAGCAGGAGGATGGCAGAGCGTTGCAGCAAAGCTTCCAGGAGAGCAGCTTTCAATAGACAAGATCGGCTGGGTTGTGATAATCGGATATATCTTCAACTACTTCTGCACATTCCTCTCTGGCCCTGAGATGATAAGCCGCTTTGAGAGTGCAAAGGATGAAAAGACAGCAAAGTATGCATCCCTTCTTTCTGCAGTGCTGATGGCGGCAATGGCAATATTCCCAACCCTTCTCGGCCTGACAGCACTTGCTATGGCAGAAGAGATTCCTGGCATGGATGCAAACAGCTCGATGATGATGGTTACAAACCATTTTGCACCGGCAATCATAACGGGAGTAATCAGTGCAGCAATCATAAGTGCAACAATGTCCAGCGCTGATTCAAACCTGCTCTGCATGTCCACGATGTTCATGAATGACATCTATCTCAAATATACAGAAAAGGGAAAAAACCTTTCTGACAAACAGATCATATTCTATACAAGGACATGCAATGTCATATTCTGCGTGGTGGCAATGCTTATAAGCCTCTTTGGAATAGACATCGTTACTATGAATACTTTTGCCTTTGCCATAAGGTGTGCAGGTCCTTTTGCAGCATACGGGCTTGGCATGGTGGTCCCAAGAGCCACAAAGCACTCAGGCCAGATATCCATCATAACAGGAACAATCGGAGTAATCGTCTGGCAGATCCTTTCAGGTGGAGACTTCTACCTCGGCATACTTCCTGTAGTATTCGGCTGTGCAGTTGGAACGGTCACATTCTTCATCGTAAACCTGATTGAATGGAAGATGGGAATTGCTCCGGCACCAAGTGCATATACTGAAGAGAAGTAACTGTAAGGCCTCTTTTCAAGGGGCTTTCTCATAATGGCATTATCAATTATAATCTCTCCTGTCTGGGAGAGATTTATTTATGGCAATTTCATATAAAGCGGGTGGAAACAGGCTCAGCAAAGCACTTTCACGTATCTTTTCTTTCATTCTTGTGCTGTTCTTCATATTTGCCGCCCTGCTCATAATAGCCCTTATACTCGATGCATTAGGCTACAGCTGGCTGCTGAATGCCATTGGCCATATCACAATGGCAATCGGAATGCCTATTTCATATATTGCATCAAAAGTCCATGGCTTCCTTCTATACACAGAGGCAGGCTCCTTAATAAGGCTTTATGCTCCAGGCCTAATTGCCCTGCTCTTCATTATCTATGCATTATTCAAGCTTATATTCAGATGCTACTGGAAGCTCATAGCACGGCCTTACATGGTCATTACCACAATAATAGGCTTTGCTGTCTTTTATTTCATTACGTCATACTTTGAGCTGAATGCGTTTTTCCTTATCCCGCTTTCTTCCGCGCTCGGGCTCCTTTCACTTATTTTTCCAGACGCAGGGGCATCGCTTATATCAGCACTGGCTTTTATAGAATACTTTAACCTCCAGTTTGCATTCGCCTACTTTATATCGCTATGGCTGTTTTCAAGGCTTACTGTATGGCTCAAATACTCCAGGAAGATGGATTATATCCTGGACTCAGATGCACTCAGGATTGCAGAGGAAGTGGTGAAGGAAGGGAAAAGGAAATCATGGGGAATCCCCCACAGGGTCAGGTTCTATATCGACTACAGCGACTCTTTCAATGCATATGCGTTCGCACATAACAAAATTGCATTGAACAAGGGTGCCCTGGAAGGCTCTGATGAAGAGCTGATCAGGGGCGTCATAGCGCATGAGCTAGGACATATTGCACATCTTGATGTGACAGCAAACACAATAGCAATTGCAAATTTCAATCTCATATTCTCTTTCATCATGATCCCAGGCTATTTCATAGCAGCAATCGGGCCTAAGGAGGGAGAGAAGGTGAATGTCTTCACCTACCTCATATGGATAGTGTTCATGGTCCTCCTGACAGCCATACAGAAGATCATGAACAGCATACACTATGTCTGCTACCTCATTGGAGGAAAGAAAAGCGAGTATGCGGCAGATAAGTTCGCAGTCAAAATCGGAGAAGCAAAGGGTATCATGCGCTTTATGGCAGGCTTTATAGATGTTCCTTCCGGAGGCTTTAATGATCCACATCCAAGCATGCGCAACCGCCTTGACCACATCCTGAGCTGGATAGACCACTCAGGAAATGAGAAATACAGGGACATCGATACAGATAGGATAAGGAGCAGCCTGCTGTGAAAAGGAAAATAGCCGCCATCTTAATCTCACTTTCAATTGCCTCCAGCCTCAGTGCAGCCTATATAGGAGGATCTGGCGGGTATGGACTCTCATCATTCTACGGCCCGTCTTTCTCCCTGAGCGCCTACTTCCATGATGACAGCTATAAGGTTGGCCTTGCCTCTACGGTCCCTTATGATATAAGGCTTTCAGGGGAATATGATTTCCGCTTTTCCCACTCCATGAGCCTTGATCTTTTCTCATCCTTCTATCACAGCTTTGAAAGCAAAGGAGGCATGGCTCATGCTGCAATAAATTTCGGGCAGGATATAAGCGCATCATGGTTCCACTTCAATTACCGTATCGGCATCATCGGCGGCCTTGACTATTCAATCTATTCTGATGATGTATATTTCAGCATCACGCCAAATTTCCTTCTTGAGCTTGGAGCAGACATCTCAGAAGACATATCAGTATATGTATATTCCTCCTCCTACTCATTCTTTGAAACAGCATTCCAGGCTCTCCTGATAACAGGATTCAGGAGCCACCTGGATATAAACGGGAATGCTGTGACATTCGACATATACGCTATCTACGGGGATTATCTTGATGAGGCTCCGATAATAGTCAAGGACATAAAGGCACGCATCGGTTTTGAGATTAGAATATGAAAAGGAAGATTATTTTTACAGTCATTGCCGTAATGCTTATGGCATTATCATGTGAAATCCAGTTCTATGACAGGCTGCAGCTTGAGGAAAATCCATTTTCAGATCCACTGGATATAGAGAGAGTCACAGTAGGAGACAGCCTGCGTTTCCTGGTCCTTTCAGATGCACACCTGAACAGGGAACTCAGGGACAGCGGAGTCCATAGGAATGATGAAAACATGCTCTCTTTCCTCTCTAAGCATAAGGATGAGATTGACGCCGTTCTCCTTCTTGGCGACATGATGGATGAAGGCTCAGAGGAAGATGCGGAAGTTTTCAGGGCTCTGCTTGACAGGATAAAAGCAGTAAAGGATTTCCCCCTGATATCCATTGCTGGCAACCATGATTACAATTCAATCGATAAGGAAGATTATGAGAAGATACTTGAAGGCTACGATAAGTGCCCGTCAACAATCGGAGCATACAGGATCTCAGATACTGCAATCTATAAGATAGACAGTGCAAAGAGAATCCTTGGAAGGGATCAGCTTAAATACCTAGAGGAAGCAATTGAAAAAAGTGACGCAAAGTACAGCATCGTCCTCTCCCATGTACCGATGAGCCTCTCTGGAGCCATACAGAGCCATTTCCAGTTCGTTCTTTCAGATGTGAATGAGAGAAATGAGCTTATTTCCATCCTCCATGATAAAAGAGCGCTCTATTTTGCAGCGCACCACCATATCGGGGATGTTCTCAACAGCTATTCAGAGTCATTCAAGGAATATGTTTTTCCAGCTTACCACAAGAAGGACCTTCTCTGGGGGCTTGAGAGTGAAGGATACTACCATATTGCGGAGCTGAATGAGAAGACAGGCAGGCTGAGGATCCTGTCTTTCCAGATAGACAACACCGATCCAGACATCTCTGCTCCAGATAAACAACGCTCTCTCTCGATCTAAAATACAAATTCTGCTAATATTTTAACTCTCATGAAAGTAAGAAAGACAGTCGGGAATGCCATTATTGCATTTGGTTGCTTGATCATGCTCTTTTCTTTCCTTCTCAAGTGCCATATGTTCGGCTTTTCAAGCCAGGACGGGAGGGAGAGCATTTCCATATATGCATATACGCTGAATGAGGAGAAGACGGAAAAGGCATTTGAAGAGCTTTTCAGCGATGGAGTTTATGTCATAGAAAAAGAGAAGGCGCTGAGCCTTAAGCCATCAGACATCAATGCTGTATACACAAGAGTGTACCTCTCTGATAGCTATGTGGAAAACGGTTCCAGGGCATTTTTGGACAGGTTCTACTCCATCTTCCTCCTTGCTATGGGCGCTATCGTAGTCATTGCCGGGATAAGCCTCAGAGCAGAAAAGGAAGAGGACTAGAAGTAATACCTGAAGAATACTCCGGTTGCAAGCTCCCCAATGCTGGCATATGAGGGATCATAGCAGTCAATTCTGAAACGCAGGCCGAAAGTCATCATCTCCTGAAGCCCCAGATATGCATCTGCCTCCACTGCCACTAAAATGTCATTCACATGCTCCCTGAACGAAAGTGTTCCATTGAGGTCAAAACCTCCGGACATGCCAGATGGATTGGAGTAATAGTATCCAAGGCCAAGCCTTCCAAGCAGTTCCACTCCAATGAAACCGCTTACCGCCTCATATGATGGATATGATGAATCTGCAGAATAGTAAATACCATTCATTTCAAAGCCTGCATTGAATACAAGATCATTGTTCTCCGCAAATAAATCCTTCATGCCCATCCTGAATGCCATATCCGCACCAAAAGAGTAGAAAGTGCCCTCTGCATCATTAATCTCAAACATCATGCTGCTTCCAAGCCCGAATGAAAATACAAGATCAACCGGATCTTTTATCTCAGCCGGTTCACTCTGGATTGCCGATGCTGCCGCCTTATTCCTTTCTATCATCTCACTTCCAGTCTCATGGACAGATTCAAAAGTGCTTTTCATGCTCCTTGCAGCTACCCCTGAATTACCTGCTGCATTTTGGGATCTTTCCATCACTGAAGAGCTCTTAGCAAGTGCCTGCTCCTCTTTCTTAGGCGGAACATAGCCATACTTGAGCTTAGCAATGTCATCATCCGTGATCCCTGCAACCTTCAGCACCTCATCCTCAATTGAAGAGGCATCCATATATGAAATCATTGCTTTTGCATCATCTTCTTCCGGAGCATACGATGAAAGGTCTGTTGAATCTTCAGACCAGAGGTTAACAGTTACCTTCTTTCCTACCGCTTTATCGCGGATTATGACATCCCCGGTATCCAGGCGGGCAATGTTGAATGACTTGAAGGCAATATCATACTTAGAGCCGTCAAGGTAGCCTTTAACCGTGAATTTCACTTCAACAAGAAGGATTGAGGTATCTGACATGAGCCTATTCATCCAATCGCTGGCGACTATTCTTGCATTCTCATATTCAAAGATATCATCCTCGGCTTCAGGCATCTCTTTCCCGAACCATACCTTGTAAGGGATTTCAAAATCAAAGCGTGCGCTCTGGCTTCCTATCGTAAGGCTCACATAGCCTGTAAATGCATTTGTGTTCCTGTTATAGCCTGAAATTGCAACTGCCATCTGGTTCTGGTAAGTGTTGTAGGTGTACTCCGTGCCATTCAGTTCTGCCAGGTCATTCATTGCCGCACGGGTAATGGTGGAAAGCCTCTGGACATAAAGCTTATACTCATCGCTTGCGGCATTCACGTACTGCGGCATTATATTGTCTTCTATATAGGCATTGACACCCTTCTTCCTCGTTTCCACAGCCTCATCAGTAGGACGTTCCCTCTTGAAGATGAACCCCTTCTTCTCCATATCTATGGCTGCATATGGCTCACTCATCCTCGCATCATAGAAATCCCTGCAATCCTGCTGCATGGAATTATAGATGGTACCAAGACGCTGATCCATTATGCCTTTGACCTGCTTGAACGATCTTCTCCTGGATTCAACTGAATTGATGATGTCTGTCAGGGATTTGGATCCGCTTTCACTCAGCAGTGCTTCATAGTCGATATTTGCATCATTGCTGAATGCAGCCTGGGCCTCCCTGAGCATCTCTGCAGTCTTTTCCTGCTGCTCCCTGATGCGCTCCTCATCACTCTTTTTTCTTTCAGCGATCATATCCCTTAGATCGTCATAATTGCTCATCTGCTCTTCGCTGATAAGGCCTAATTCCATCAGCTCATCAAATGATGCGTATTCAATCATCAGCGCATTCAGCTCTTCCTGTTTCTTGGCATCATACTGAGTCTCTACAACCGTCAGTGATACAGGAAGCTCTGCAATGTCTGCAGCTTTTGATGGATCAAGCTGTATTGCAACAAGCCTTGTTGCCTCATATGCCTCAAGAAGGTTAAGCAGCTGCTCATACTGCTTATCTGTTACCGCCCTGTAATCCTCGAGGTTTCCAAGCCTCCCATAGAGCTGAGTGATATCCCTGTTCAGGCGGATGAGGTCATCATAGTATACCGGGGCTGCAGATGATGGAAGAGTCAGTGTGATCTGCCATGTGTTATCCACATTCTGCGGATTGCTTTCAATTGTGCCTTTCAGTTCAAATTCAGACTCATGCACGCTGCTTGAGAAAAAGGACTCAAAAAAGGATCTGCCAGTGCTGTCTTCCTCCGTCTGCACTGAAACTATATTGGAAACATGCGTGGAAATGCTTCCTGCCAGCTGGATCTTTGCATCTGTGCGTGCCTCATCCAGCGTCCTTCCATATCCCGTTGCTGATAAATCTGCTGCCCATAAAGGCAAAGCAAATATAAAAATCAGTACAAATATGCCTAATGCCTTTTTCATAGTTTTCCCATTTTTACTGCTATCTGCTCTCTTCAGGAACTTTAGCTCCTGAAAGCAAAAAAGGCCCTCTGAAGGAGAGAGCCCATGATTTTATTCCTCATATCCAAGCTGCGTAGTGTAAGCATCAATAGCTGTTGCCAGTGCCTTGGCATCAATGCCCTCAAGGGTTCCATTAAATTCCCTGATCTGGCTTTCTGCCACACGCCTTGCCTCAGCCTCAGCTGCGGATGTATCCCCTTCTATCTTGGCAAGCTCTGCCAAAAGTGCATTGAGCTTGCTGTCTGTCTCAGCTTTCTTCTCTTCTATCTGCACAAGATAGTCGTTGGCAGCCAGCTCATAAAGGTCATCCACTTTCTTGGCCTCGATAGATACCAATGACCAGACTGTTCCATCTGGAGCAGTCCAGTGCTGCTCAGTCTTAACTCCCTGCATGGTAAAGTTAACTACCTGCATCGTAAGCTGCTCATAGGCGTTAAGCAGGCTTCCCTCTGCATCATTGGTATAGTTTACCGTTGCCTCGTTAATTGTTGACTGAAGTTTCCTTGCCAGATCTGCCCTTGCATTTGCATCTGCAGAGTTCTGGCTGTTAGCCTCATTGGAGAGCTTTGCCCTTCCTACCCCGTAGAATAATTTCTTACTCTGAGGAACCTCTGTAGTCCAGATAGGAGATCCATCCTCATTAACAGCTTTGATATCCGTATCTGTGCTTGCACAGGATACTATCAGGATAATGGATAGGAGGATAAGAATTAATTTCTTCATCTCTACCCCTTAAAAAAGGCAGGGAATTCCCTGCCTCTGAACTGACTGATTACTCTGCAACTCCATTAACACCAAAATATGTGTTGATTGCATTTCTCATCATGTTGTTTGCTTCTGCTGCTGCCTCGTTCTTTACGAATGTCTCATTTGATGTGACTTCGTCAACATAGCCAGCCATCTGTGATGCAACGTTCTCTACAGGGATGCCCATAAGAACATATACTGTTCCATCTGGTGCAATCCACATAGCAGCCTGTGAAGAACCTGAAAGAATTGCATTTGCTTCCTGCTTTGAGAGTGTCTCAAATGCATCCATTGCCTGGCGGTTTGCATCGCTTCCTGCATCATTTGTATATGTCATGATGATCTCTTCAACAGATACATTGATCCATTCTGCCATTGCATTCCTTGCCTCAGCCTGAGCCCTCTTGAGAGAGTTCATCTGGTTTGACATCTTTGCAGCACCTACTGAGTAGTGCATATCCTGAGTGTTCTCTGATTCACCGAGTGTCATAACCCATTCAGGCATTGCATTAGGATCTGCTGCCTCTGCTGTCTCTGTTGATGCACAGCTAGCGAATACTAAAAGTGCTACCATTGAAATAATGAATAAAGCTTTTTTCATTTATTCCTCCTAATATTTTTCTAGGCCATACCTGCCTTAGTTTAATGTTTCAATGCACGGGCTGTGCATGTGTACTCCTTTGTTTCAGGATTATAGGAATATGATAAGATCTCGAAGCCATCCAGCCTCGAAAGATGTATCTGGTAGGACTGCTCAGTCATCTCATCATTATCCAGCTCAGTATTTGATACAACCGCGCTGAGCTCCGGATTGTTGAGCGCAAGATTCACAGCTGCGCTGTATGCGGCTGCAAACATCGAATCCTGGACATAGAAATACCTGAAGATCGTACCGCTGTCATAAACGTAATCAGAGTCAGGCCTTGAAGAAGCTGGATTGATATAAGTTGCGACAACCGCAGCCCCGATATCCCCTCCAAGCCACTTGATGTCGATGATCTCAAGCCTTGATGCAATCTCTGAAAGCCTTGACTGATCGTATAATGCGTCCGTATATGTCTTGAAACTGTCACGGTTGCGGGCAGTATCCACATCAATGCTGACATCAACCTTCATCGCAAGGTCTTCATAAAGCAGAGCCATCATGTAAGCATTCTCTGTTGCCGCCATGATTCCCTTTTCCTTACTTGTATATGGACCTGAAAAGCCATAGAAAACCTGCTCTCCAAGATTGCTGTACTGCTCGAATACAGAATTTATCTCATTGGCAAACTCATCATCTGAAGACATCTTCCCCTCCCCTGACGTTGCACAGGATGAGAAAACGGCCATAATGACTGCCAGAAGTATAAATAAAGCCTTCTTCACAATTAATTCCTCTAGCATTGGGCTGAATTCTCAGCCCAATAAACAGGAATCAATTACCTGACGACCTCAAACTCAAAAGTCTTTGCGCAGAAATTGTATCCATCATCGTCATATCCATAGACATTGACTTTGTATGTGCCAGCTTCCTTAGGAATGAATGAGGCGAAATATTTGCCATCTGCAAAGAGTTCAGTCTCACCCCATCCGCCTGCAGCAGTTCCAACTGTGGCACTGCCGTTCGGCCAGACTGAGCCTCTGTGATCCATGACATCCTCAGAATTAGGATCCCTTACTACCATCCTTACCGTCCTGAACCTGTCGAACTCTGAGAATGCTTCAAATGAAGCATCTACGGCAACACGGGTATCAACCATTGCAGGAGCTCCAGCAACACCATTTGTTGAAGCAGCAAATCCTGTGATCTCAGACATGGAATCATCCAGTGTCGTGATTGGTATTGAGAATGTGTCTGTATAGGCAACCCCGTCGGTTTTATCATAGATATTGAGCCTCAGCGTCAGATCTTCCTTATTCTTATAAGCCTCTGATTCAAGATCCGGACTCAATGTAACATAGAATGACAGAGAGTAGCTGGAACTGCTTGTACTGTATTTATGGGTTGCTTCAGTCATCTCAGAATTAAAGAAGACCTTAACCTGATCATTTGGATATGCGCCCTCAGAAGTTACGGTTGCAACATAATCATGAAGGGAAGCAGTCATTGAACTGTACCTGACTTCAACCCTGTTGGTGCTGAAATACCTGACTCCCCTGAGCTCCACCCCGTCGAGTGTCTCATTGATAAGGGAACCAGAGAAATCAAGGCCGTAAAGCCTTGTAGAAGCAGTATCTGCCATTTCCACTGTCTCAGGAACAGTTATATTAACTGTAAAACCGAACTTCTCATAGTTGCGGCTGAAATCATCACTTACAGGCTCAACTGTGACCGTAGTAGATGCACTTTCATCTGCACATGGCACGAAGTAAATTGGATCGCTTCCTGTTACAACAGCTACGTTTACTTCCTCATCTTCAGCAAAATCATTAGCGGCAAGTTCCTCTTCATTGATTGATGAGTAATCATGTGTAAGCAGGATAACCTCATCAGGATCATATGTTACAACGCGATAGAATGGGTTATCCTCACTATAGTCAACACCAAGACAGAAGACATCATAACGGTTAACACTGATTCCAAGCTCCGGATTATAGACATAGAGGCTTTCATCAGTAGTTACATTTGCATAATAGGATGTTGCAGTATTGCCCCCGAATGAACCAAATAGGATGGAACATGATGAGAGCACTGCAGCAGCAATCAAGAGCAGAGCTATTGTCCTTATTTTCCTAGCCATACTTTTCCCCTCCATATATTACCTGAAATCAATATCTGTTATTGCGACAACATCATTCATTCTGGAAACAGAATAATCCAGGAAAACCCTGAGCTGTCTGGCATAATTCAGGTCAACCTCCACCTCAACAGGGAAATCCATGCCTGTAAATGTAACTGTCTTTGCAAGGTTGTTATCCACATAGAATTCTACAGAATAGGTCCTATCTATATTTGCCTTCTCTGTAGGCCCTACAGTACATGTCATGGTCCTGTACTGATTTCTCAGATTGTATAAAAGCGTAGAATCAGACATTCCATTATTCACATATCCATTTGTATAGGCATCCCCTGCCATGTTCACAGGATCTGTAGCCTTTATCTCATCCCACGCAATAACCCTGTATGGATTCACTGATTCTGCACTCAATATAGAGATCAGAACAAACACCATAAGGAAAATCAAACACGTTTTTTTCTTCATCCTTTTTCTCCCAGAAACTAACTATTTCCTCCTGGCAAACCTGCCAGGCAATTTCCATTTATATGTGGAAAACAACTCCAAGATGTGCACCATAGTAGAGAGTGCTGTCCATCCAGGAAACAGTTCCTCCTACATCCAGAGCAAACAGGCTTCCAAGATCGAAATAGAACCCGGCTCTTCCTACAGCTCCGAAGAAAACACTTTCTGCAAGATCAATTCCTTCTCCAAACCATGATCCAACACCGACAGAGGCATCAACATAGATATTCATAAAGGATGCAACAGGGAAGAAAGTGTTGAGTCCTACCCCGATATATCCCTTGCTTACAGTTGCAGGCTGATCCAGCCTGAAAAGCCACTCTGCATCAAAGCCGTAAGTGAAAGTCCTTGTTGTCGGAACAAACTTCAAGCCGATAGACATGGTATCAAATCCTGTGCTGTTCCAAAGCCCATTGCCATAGACTTCTATCATAAGCTCATCATCCATGAAGGACTTTAAAGGAGTTCTGCTTCTGCCCTTTTCCTCCTTTACTTCTGATGCTGAACTCTCGGCCGTTTCTTCCTTCTCAACTTCATCAGATACCGTTATTCCAAGATCAACTTTTTCTCTGGAATATACGTATTTTCCATAATCAACCAGTTCACCATTTGATACCGTGAAATCTGTCAGGCTCGTCCTTGAAGGATAGCGTAAGGTGTCGTTCTGGCTGATGCTGTCACTGAACACCTCTTCCCCTGTATCATTCCTGGTGATTGTATAGCTTTCAAATGTGATCTCATATTCAGAGCTGAGGTCATTATTGACAGTGAATGTAAACTCAATCGTGAAGATTTCCGGGAACTTAGTGAAGATATCAAGCCAGTCATTTCCTGTATCCCTGTACTGAGTGAATGCTGCAAAATCAGAAGATGATGCAGCCTTCTCACCTGTCCAGGCTTCGTAAGGAATCCTGAAAATAAGGTCAATTGATGAGTTTCCAATTGTGATTGTTGCAATTCCGCTGAAGAGCCCTGCATTTTCAACAAACCTGTCTACAGCTGCAGAGACTTCGGGATCAAATGAATTCACCCTGAATGTCTTTCCATTGAGCTCATCTACATATGAGAGGGTGTAATCCGTCAGGGCAGACATCCTGTCAAATGCTTCCTTGTATATCAAATCAGCCTGGGCACTATAGCGCTCCCTTATCTCTTTTTCTGCTTCATCTGCCCTCTGATTCCTGTAATTGACGGCACTCATCGTCGGCTGCCCGTTATAAAGCTCATCCTGGGAGTATGGGGAGTGAAGGATTTCTTCCCTGCTCCTCTTAACTTCCTCATCATAAGAATCCATGATGCTTCCAAGGCTGTCGTTGAGTGTGTCCTT
This sequence comes from uncultured Spirochaetales bacterium, assembly GCA_949295125.1. Taxonomy (GTDB): domain Bacteria; phylum Spirochaetota; class Spirochaetia; order Sphaerochaetales; family Sphaerochaetaceae; genus Ornithospirochaeta. Next base: position 32,461 of record CASFJV010000052.1, on the reverse strand, counting down.
AATAGCCTGGAGGGTAGCTCTGTTAGCCTCTATCTGGTTAATGAGCTGAGCATAATTCATCTCTCCGCCTGCTGCTTCCGCAGTGAAATAGGATGAGAGGTTTTCATGCAGCATCTGTGCTGTTGCTGCCATCTCCTGCTGGAATGCTTCCCTCTGCAGTTCATAGTCACTCTGGGCAAGGATATTAAGCTCTTCCTGCTGCCTCCTGTTCTCCTCCAGAGCGGCAAGTGCTGCATTAAGCTCACTCCTGCCCTCTAATGAGAGGATTCCCATTTCTGACTGCTGCTGAAGGTTTGTAACGGTGATCTGGGTATTGTTGTTTTCCCTGATGAGCATCGCCTGGTATTCATTCTCAATTACAGATCTGGTAGTGGGAAGGCTCCTCATTGCAACAGAACTTGAAGGATTGAGCGTCAGTACAACAGTCTGGTAAAGCTCATAATCCCTTAAGGCTGTAATAAGCCTGAGGTAAGTGCTTCTTGGGGCATCTCCTCTTTCAACCTGGTTGTTCAATGCATTGATTGTGCTGTAAAGGTTATTCAGCTGTGCTTCATAAAGCGGAGCTGATGTTTCAGGTATCGTACATGTAGCAACGTAGCCATCTTTTCCCTGCTTAACATCCTCTACACTTCCCAACAGATTGAATGATGTGGACTGAAGGCTGTATGAGGACATCGAAGATGATGTATTTGATGCACCATCGTCTGTATCTGCTGTATATGTCAGAGAAGAGACATTGATTGAAAAACGGCTGATTACATCTTCTCGCGCAAAACGTAAAGCTTCCTCTTCTGTACTTCCAATTCCATTTCCCGTCACATCCTGAGCAAATGTGATCGGAAGCAACATAAAATACACTAAAAGCAATGAAACGAACTTTTTCATCCATAACCCCGAGAAACAAAATTAGATGTCGAAAATTAGTTTATCAACAAGAAATGACGCTAGTCAATTAAAAGAAAACTTAAACAGGCATTAAAATGCCTTTATTTCAGTTTAGCTCCGGTTTTGGCACTTATCATTAATGAATTTTCCCCTGGCAGTATGGTTTTTCAGAACATTGCAAAAGCAGAAAAGCCTTGAATCTTCCCCAAACTGGCTGATTACTACAGATAACAGGATCTGACTTGACTGGAAACTGAAATGGCATGTCATAAGGCAATCCTGCCCTGAATGCCTCTTTTTCATCCTCTAAAACCAGCTTTCCTGTTGATTTTTCTTAAAAATAGATATTGCAATAAGTTATTTTATACTATAGACTTCATGCGCTATGAATAATTTAGAAGAGTTTAAGAACCTAGGTCTAAGCGACAAGACCATTGAGGCCCTAAAGGCAAAGGGATTTACAGAGCCGACAGAGATACAGCGCCTCTGCATACCACTGCTTCTGCAGGATAATACGGAGGTAATAGGACAGGCTCAGACAGGAACAGGAAAGACAGCTGCATTTGCACTTCCCATCATTGAGACTATTGAAGGAAAGGCAAAGCTGCCGGAAGCTCTGATACTCTGCCCGACCAGGGAACTGGCACTTCAGGTTGCAGATGAGATCAAGAGCCTTAAGGGCAGCAAGGAAATAGAAGTTCTCACAGTATACGGCGGGGCAAGCATGGAGACTCAGCTTAAAGCCCTTAAGAAAGGAGTTGACGTAGTTGTAGGAACTCCAGGGCGTGTACTGGACCACATAAAGAGAGGGACACTGAAGCTTGGAAATCTGAAATTCGCAGTCCTTGATGAGGCTGATGAGATGCTCGACATGGGTTTCATTGAAGATATAGAAGCAATATTGAGCGAGACACCGGAAAATAAGAGGATGCTCATGTTCTCAGCCACAATGCCAAAGCCCGTGCTCTCCATTGCAGAACGCTTCATGCATGACTACCAGCTTGTGAGAACGGAACTGAAAGACATCTCAAGCAGGAATACCCATCAGATCTATTTCGAGGTAAGGGAGTCTGACAAGCTTGAAGCCCTTACGAGGATAATTGACAGGGAAGTTGGTTTCTACGGAGTGATCTTCTGCCGCACAAAGGTGCAGTGCGAAGAGATTGCAAACAAGCTTATCAGCCGCGGCTATGACGCTCAGGCCCTGCATGGAGACCTCTCTCAGAGGGAAAGGGAAGTAGTAATAAAGAGAATGAAGGAAAAGCACCTTTCAATCCTGGTTGCGACAGATGTTGCTTCCCGCGGTCTCGACATCCATGAGCTTACGCATGTCATCAACTACTCCATTCCAGAAGATCCGGAGGTATATATCCACCGCGTCGGGCGCACAGGAAGAGCCGGAAAGGAGGGAACTGCAATCACGTTCATAACTCCAAGGGAGCAGAGAAGATTCAGCTTCATAAGGAAAGTCACATCCAGTGAGATAGAGAAGCAAGAGGTTCCAACTCCTGAAGAAGTTATTGCAGCAAAGCGCGTGAAGATCATGTCAGACCTGAAGGAGAAGATCTCTGCTGATCCTAAGGAAGACTATGTAGCCATTGCATATTCACTTCTGAAGGAAGAAAAGGATCCGCTGAGGGCATTTGCTGCACTTATCGGATCAATCTACAAGGATGAACTTGACAAGAGCCAGTATAAGAAGATATCAAGCCCATCAGAAAAGGGGGAAAGGTCAAAAGGAAGGAAAGAGAAGGCAAAAGAAGCGGAAGGAAGTTCCCTTGTAAGGCTGTTTGTTGCGCGTGGAAGAAGGGACGGCCTGACAAAGAAGAGCCTTGCCCAGGGCATATGCGCTGAAGTAAGCGGAGTGAAGGATGAGGATCTGACTGGAATTGAGGTCATGGAGAATTTCTCATTTTTAAATGCTCCCGAAGCTGCTGCAGAAAAAATACTGAAGCACTATTCAAACAGCAAGGGCAGATCCATAATCACGAAAGCCCATGAAGACGAACTTGACAGGGAAGAGAAAAGCAGCAGGCCGGATAAAGCTGAAGGGAGAATGGGAAGGCGTGAAAGGAGAAGGAGAAAGGAAGAGTACCAGCCGTATGGACAGGATCTCCGTCTCGATGGCTCTCCAAAGCCAAGCATAAACAAAAAGAGGAAAGAGAAAACAAAAAGCAAGAAAAAGAGAAGGTAGTACCAGGGGGCATCATGCCCCCTTTATTCATGTCTAAAGATGCAGGTGATCATCGTAACGCTCAGAAAGGAGAGATCTCATGAACCCGTTCTTCTTTTTGAGCATCTGTGAGCCCCTTGTGATCTTACAGAGGCTTATATTCCTGCTTTTTGCTATATCACGCTGGCTTTTTCCCCTTTTCAGGTCATCCATCAAAAGCCATCTGAGAACGAAATCAGAAATCTCCGCTTCCGTAAACAGGTCTTCAAAAAGGGACCTCATTTCATTTGGATCATCTATCTGGCAAGCAACGTTCAGAATGTCTTCAAGTGCCCTTTGTCCTTCATCTGTCTGCATTACATTGTTCTGTTTCATAGGAAAAAGTATATCACAAAGCCGGGGAAAATAGCTTATAAAAATACCTGAACGCTTTTCTCACCAGGCTTATATTGCGGTCTTCCCCTATCTTCATCTCCCTTGAAATATCGAAAATGGAGATGAAATCCTTCTTCACGCTTTCAAGGATTGAAGAGCCATAAAAAGCTACAGAAAGCTCAAAATGCAGGAAGAAAGACCTGTAATCCAGGTTCGTGGTTCCGACAATTGCCCTCTCATCATCAGAGAGGAACATCTTGGAATGCACAAAGCCCGGGGTGAACTCATAGATCTTCACTCCGGATTCAATCAGGTCATCGTAATTGCTCCTTGTCACTTCGTGGACCTGAGGCTTATCTGGATAATTTGGAGTGACTATCCTGACATCTATCCCGCTCTCGGCTGCCATGCAAAGGGCATCCAGCAGCTTGTCATCAGGGATCAGGTATGGAGTTGTGATCCAGATATAGCGTTTTGCGCTGTTGATTATGTTCAGGTATGCATTCTCTCCCATTGGGACAGGAAAGAAAGGATTTGCACCGAAAACCTGCACAAGGCCGTCATTCTTCACCATGCCATGAGGCCTGTACTGCTCAAGATCCACCCCTTTTTCCTTTGTGATTGTCAGCCACGACTCAAGGAAAAGCCTTGTAAGGGAAAAGCACGCATCCCCCCTTATCTTTATTGCATTGTCCTTCCAGTATCCAAAACGTATGGTCCTGTTCGCATATTCATCAGAAAGATTGAGCCCTCCTGTATAGCAGACTTCGCCATCTATGGAAAGGATTTTCCTGTGATCACGGAAATTGAGGCGCGGATTGAGGTGGATCTTCACAGGGTTGAAGGCATAGGCCTTTATCCCGAACTGCCTGAGGTACCTGTCATAGCCTAAAGGGACTGCATTGATTGATCCCATATCATCATAGAGCAGGCGCACATCGACACCTTCATTCACTTTCCTCTTCAGTATCTCAAGCGTTTTATCCCATATCTCGCCCTGCCCGATTATGAAGTATTCAAGGAATATGTACCTTTCTGCCTTATCAAGCTCTCCGTAGAGATCCCTGAAGAACTCTTCACCTGTAGGAAAGTATGTAGCCTCCGTATTCGTATAGGCAGGAAGCCCCGTCATGTTGTAAATGTATGAAGCCATCCTTTTGTCTTCATCGCTTTCCATCATGGATATGGCTTCCCTCATCTCCTTTGTATCCTTTGAGAGTGTCAGGTGGCTGTTAACATAATCTTTCAGCCTTTTTTCTGCCCTGTGACCTATTTTCTTGTTTCCGAATATCAGGTAAAGAACTCCGCCCAGGGTCGGGAAAAGGGATGCAAGAGCAAGCCATACAGCCTTATACGACGGGTTTTCCTTTCTTGTAAGCACGAAAATGGTCACTACCGCACTGAGAAGGTAGAAGTAGATATAGTAGCCGAGCACATATGAGGCATAGAACACAAGGTAAGCCATTATGCAGAACTCAAACAGGATCAGAAGAGCAGACCACACAAGGCGGGATGTAATTATCTTAAACAGTTTTCTCATCCTTCTCCCTCTCTTTCCTGGAGTATTCGCATCCGCAGTAATTCTGCCTGTAAAGCCCCATAGCACGGGAAAGCACTATTGACCTAGTAAAGCCATCCTTCTTCTTGAAGTCTATCTTCTCAAATCCTTCATACTTCTCACCGATGGAGAAAATTCTCTGGGAGTTCTTGAATCTTGAAACCGTAAGGCTTGTGCAGAAATGCCTGATTCCAAGTTCATTTGCCTTTTCAAAGGCTCTCCTGAGGCTGTAGTCAAAGCAGAGAGAGCACCTCGCTCCCCCTTCCCTTTCCCTCTCAAATCCTTTTATGGCATTATGCCATGCATCATGGTCATACACATCCTTATACACTTTAAGGCCATTTAAAGATGCAACTTTCAGAAGCTCTGCATACCTTTTCTCAAATTCCTCTTCAGTATCTATATTGCTGTTGGAGAAATACAGCACAGGATCCCAGCCCTCGGAAAGAAGACGCTCTATAGAGCTGGTAGAGCATGGACCGCAGCATACATGAAGTAGAATTTTTTCACCATTTTGCATATGCTAAATATAAAATAAATTCATAATAATTAGTAGGTGATTATGAGAAAATATAAAATGGCGACATGCCTGCTGGTCATCATCCTGATGATAAGCTTCACATTCTTCACGGATTATGCCAATCAGGCAAAGCTTTCCGTACTTGTCATAGGACTGGTAATCCTTGCAGTCCTGAGCCGGGGAAACGCAGTATATGCAAAAGCATCCAGGATCATTGGAAGAAGGAATCCATATGAGATGGAAAAAGGCATAAAGATGATGGAGAAGGCACTTGATCTCGGATGTTCAGAGAACTATACGGTCATAGCAGCCACCCTGGTACTCCAGCATGGAGACATTGAGAAAGCCCATAAGAGCCTTGAGGAGATGATAAAAAGCGGTTCAAAGAATATCCGCACAAGCGCAAAGGTATCCCTTTCAATGTACTGCTACATGAAGGGAGACATAGATAGGGCAATAAAGCTGTCAGAAGAAGCGAAAGCAGAAAAGGCAAAGAATGCAAACCTTTATGCAAACCTATGCCTTTACTACCTTGCGGCAAACGACAGGAGGAATTACAGGAAAACGCTTGCAGAAGCATTCCATTACAACGCAACAAGCCTCAATCTAATAGACATCCAGGCGATATTCTTCATCCTTTCCAATGAGTATAAGAAAGCAGGCGTCACTCTTGAAAAGCTCTTCAGCCAGGTTGAGCCTACATACCCCGAGCCATACATACACTATGCAATGGTGTACCTTAAGTACGGCCATGTCGCAGATGCAGTCAAAAAGCTCAGGGATGCAACATATACATCCTTTTCAAACACATCACTGCTGACAAAGGAAGAAATTGAAACGGCAATTGAAGGGCTTAGCAATCCAAAGACAAGGCTTCTCTGGGTCGAAGCAGTAAACTCAGATAAGACCCTGTCGATAAAGAAGGGGCTTCCAAGGATCAGGAAAGTAGAAAAAGAAGAGTGCAGCCTTGATATCCTACCAGGCTTTGAGGCCCTGCCTGACTTCAGGGACGATTCCTTCATGAAAGGAGAGAGGAAAGTCCACGACGATCCTGATGACGTGGATACAGAGCTCAACGAAGATGATGAGAAGTGGCTTGAGAGGCACAGCAATCAGTAAGAAGTCGAGAACAGCAGGGATCCTGTGAATGTACCTGAGAGGCTGTTATATCCCAAGCGCAGCCTCAGGGGAAGATCGACAAGCCCTATAAGGCTCAGTTTTGTCTGCATCTCCACTCCAGTTGAATAATAGAATTCAAGATCTGAGAGCAGCATATCAAAATATGCAGATATCTCACTGTCGTTTATGATCAGGAACTCCCCTATTGTCGTTCCATCTGCAAACCTGTAGCCAGAGCTTATGCGTATGACAGACGTAGTGTAGTTATCTCCATTCTCATAGCCATAGACAGGATCAATGAAGCTGCTTTCAAAACCGTCTGCAAAATAAAGGGGAACATTGCGCTTTCCGTCAACCCTTACCCTCTCAGTAAGGCCGAAATCAATGAAGAACGAAAGAGGAAGGGTAATCCTGTTGTCAGATGCTAGGTTGATGAAATGGCCGAAATTAAGCTCATTAAGCGATTTTATCAGCATATATGAAAGGTTGAACCTTCCATTGAAAATCCCGCTTGAAAACTCCCCTTTCACTCCTGAGTCCACCAGATAGGACTCTCCAGTGCTGCTGTAATTGCCCTCAACACTCTCAAAGACAGAAATTGAGAGGAAATCCTCAGCAAACGCTTTCCATTCAAGGCTTTGATGGGCATAGATATTGGGAAGCCACTGCCAGCCATACCATGCTGCACTTGCCTCAAGCGTGAACTTAAGGGAATGGAGGGGATAGAAATTGAAGCCCAGATCAACAGCAGGAGCATTATAGCAATAGCTTCCTGTATGGCTGTTGAACGCCCAGCCAGCTGTTGCATTTATATCTATCATGCTGTAAAGGAACTCATACTGGATTCCAATGAGCGTTGATTCATTAAGGTATGTATCCTTACTCTGATGGTTCTTTGCCCCGATTGTCAGTATATTGGTTGGAGTGCTGGCCTCTATCCTTCCAAAGTAATAAAGGTTCCTTCTTGCCTTGCTTATGCTCTCTGCATACTTCTTCCTGTTCTCGCTGAAATTGGCAGAGCCCGTCTTGAACAGCTTTGAAAGTTTCTCCTCTTCTTCCTTTGCTGACTGATATCCAATTTCCTTCATTTCAGCGGCGGCTCCAAAGTCCATGAAGGAGAATTGCTCCACTCCGCACCTTATCCATATGAAATCCTTGCCCTTTGTCTCGTAAGATGCTCTCTGCCTCTTGCCGATATCGAAAGTCCTATTGAGGATTGTGATCGGATTTATAAGGTTCAGGGTATCAAGATCATAGAATGTGGTGGATACGATTACGGTATCTGTATAGTCATATGCCGCATTGATGGGCACAAGGGACTTCACTCCGCCATCGACAAGCAGATGCCCTTCATAAATTACGGGAGAAAAATATACAGGCATTGCAAAGGAAGCCATGAATACATCAATGAACGGGCCTTCTGCGATCCTCACTTCCCTCTCTGTCACAAGGTCATCGCAGATTACCATTACAGGTATTTCAAGATCCTCTATCCTGAGATCCGGTCCCACTACGGAAGAGACAAGGCTTTCAAAGCCACCAGCGCTTAAAATGCCTCCCCTTATAGGAAGGGAAATATTGAAATAGCTTGAAAGCTCACCTACTTCAAGAAAATCAATTATCTGGTCCGGCTCAAGTCCTGCAGCATATAAAAGTGCAACAATCGATCCCATCGAATTGCTTATGATGAAATCAGGGACAATTCCATTTTCTTCCAGGTATTCAAGCACACCAAGATGGGCTAAGGCTCTGGCACTTCCTCCCGAGAGGACAAGCCCGATCGGGTCACGTTCTCCATGAGTCCGCTCCAGAATGCGGTTTCTGAATGATTCATCTCCATAGGTTATTGGAATATCTCCGACAAGCAGATAATCATCAGTGAAAGCTGAACTGTCTGCAAAGATGGAAAAAACAGAAAAAAATACTGCTGCTATGATCATTGCCCTTTTAAACATGGCTTAAGGATAACTCAAAGGACTGCTTAGTGCAATTGCGTAATGTGCTCCGGCCTCTCCTTTAGTGACGTGGAAAAAAAATGGCAGGAACTGCGGCCCTTGCCCCTTTTTAATTAATCAGAAACAGGCATTTCAGGCCTTCTTAATGGGCTATCATACTGCCTCAGTCTTGAAAATGATGAACGATGGCTTATGGCGTTCCCGCAAAAGGCGGGGAATCACCTTCACCTCTTCTTCTCCCGGAAGCGGTTCGGCAACCCTTTTCAGCACAAAGCCTGAATCAGAAATGGCGTTTACAATACTTGAGAACATCCTGTGATAAGTAGTGACTTCAGCTCCAAACCATTCTGAATCCCTCTTTCCTTCCATTCCGTAAGAGGAAAACGTATAGCCATTCCAAGTTCCATCGGCATCCTGGCTGTAGAAGCCATTATAGTCTGCAGTGGAAAGGGGGTGCTCTGAGGAGAATATGAGCAGCCCCTTTTCATTCAGCCTCTCCCTGATATCCCTTAGAAGCTTATCAAGGTCCTTAATGTAATGGAATGCAAGGGATGAGATCACAAGATCGAACTTTGAGGGTATGGAGGAAATGTCATCAGCATCCATTACCCTGTACTCTATATTTTCCCTCTTATGCTTCTTCATGGCCTTTGCTATCATTCTTGATGAAATGTCAATCCCGAGAATATGTGCTGCTCCTATTCCTGCAAGCTTCTCATCAGTCATGCCAAAGCCGCATCCGATATCAAGGATGCTCTTTCCTCTGACATCACCTATAAGATCCAGCATCGCCGGAGTTTCGATAAGATCATTGTAGTTAGCCCCGCTCCTGAGCTCAATATACGAGCAAAAGAAGTTTTCGTCATCGTAAGTATTCATGATACTGATTATAATGGATTCATGATCACTGTTGTACCGGATGAGGAAAAACACAAGTATATGCATCTACTGCTTGAAGGGGATGAGTACCTTCCAATGATCCTTAAGTACCTTCAAAAAGGATCGATGTACGCTCTTTTTGAGGACGGAGTGGCCATCACGGCTGCAGTCGTGCTCACCCTTGATGAAGAAACTGCCGAGATAAAGAACATAGCAACGCTCAGTGAAAAAAGGGGGAAAGGCTATGGCACAAGGATGATGGAATATATCCTTAACCTGCTTGAGGGCAAAAAGGTAACCGTAGGAACTTCAGGAGAGAGGAATATCAGGTTCTATGAAAGGTTCGGCTTCAGGTATGAGCGGACCCTTAAAGATTTCTTCAGCCTGAATTATCCCAACCCCATCATAGAAGATGGAATTGTGATCAGGGACATGACAGTGCTAGCCCTTGGCAACCGGCACAAGAAGCATGATGGTGCCCGCCACCAGGCATAGAAGCCCCAGGAGGGATCTCCTGTTCTGCTTTTCCCTGAAGATGATATAAGAGAAAAGCACGGTGAAGAACACACTGAGCCTGTCTATTGATATCACGACACTGGCAAGCCCGTCCTTGAGTGACCTGTAGTAGCAGAGCCATGAAGCTCCAGTGGCTATGCCTGAAATGATTATGAACAGAAGCTCCCTCCTATCCATCTGCCTCAGTCCGCTCTCTTTCTTCTGGATGAAAACAACAAGCCATGCCATTACAAGGACAACGGCAGTCCTTACCGTGCTCCCGATATTGGAGTCAATCCCGCTGACCCCGATCTTTCCAAGTATTGTTGTGAGGCTTGCAAACAGTGCAGAGAGAAGTGCATATATGAGCCATGACCTGCCACTTTTTTCCCCTTTTCCTTTCTTATCCACCATAAGATAGGTGCCAGCACCCACAGCAATGACAGCAAGGGCACTCAATACAGTGAAGGGCTCGCTGAATATGATGAAAGAGAGGATCATGGCAATAACCGTGCTTGACTTGTCCACGACAGCAACCTTTCCCGCATCCCCAATCGAAAGCGCTTTGAAATAGCATAGCCATGAGGCTCCCGTAGAAAGCCCTGAAAGAATCAGGAATAAAAGGGTCATTCCCCCTATTCCATTTTCAGGCAGCTTGGATCCGGAGACAAGGCACATTAAAAATGAAAATGCAAGTACGACTATGGTCCTTATGGCAGTTGCAAGATTCGAATCCGCCCTCTTTATACCTGCTTTTGCAAGGATTGCGGTAAGGCCTGCAAATACTGATGAAAGCAGAGCAAAAACTATCCACATACTATCTGTCCTTATGATACCGCTATAGCGCTCAAAAATAAACTGTTCATAAACTGGGGAAAGAGATATCATTTACTAATGAATCTAGCCAGGCATAAATCTTTCCTTGTCTACTGCATCTTCGGTTTTCTTGCTACATGCGTGAACATGCTCAGCTATGAGCTCTTTTATGTGCGCATTGGAATCGTGAATACGGTTTCTGTTGCTCTCTCATGGTTTTTGGCCGTTACATTCGCATTCTTCACGAACAAGTGCATCGTATTCAGGGAAAAAGGGAAGAAGAGCCGTCACTCAGTATTCCATCATCTGCTCTATTTCTATCTCTGCAGGGCTCTAAGTGGAGTGCTTGATGTTGCCATCATGTATGTATCGGTGGATGTCCTCAGCCTTAACCATACACTCTGGAAATTCATTTCAAACCTTGCCGTCGGCATCTGCAATTATCTTGCTGGAAGGCTTTTCATATTCAAAAAAGAAAGCTAATCCCATGGATAGCCTTTGAAAACAGGCTCTCCAGTATATGCATTTGCCTTCTTTTCCCCTCTCATGACCTTCAGAACCTCAAAGCAGAGTTCCTCCTGCTCAACTTCCCCCTTATAGACAGAAACCGGAGCAATCCAGGAGCATTTTCCCTTAATGCCTTCCACTATACTGGAAAAGCGGACAAGGCCGCCAGTAAGGAGTATGCCATCAACCTTTCCATCCAGGACTGCAGCCATTGCACCAATTGATTTTGATATCTGGTAAATCATGGTTCGCCATACAATGGATGCATGCTCATCCCCGTCTTCTGCCATTTTATGGATGATGTCAGCGTTGCTTGTTCCAAAATGGCTCACAAAACCGCCGGAGCGTGAGCACATTGCCTCAAGTTCTGCCGGTTCATGACTCTCCAGGAATTTAGCAGTTTCCATGAGAGGTATGCTTCCAAGCCTTGTCGGAGTGAAAGGCCCATCTCCCCCAGCCCCTTCCGTTCCATCTATCATGCGGCCATTCTTATGGGCTGCGATTGTGATTCCGCCATCAATGTGGGAAACTATGAAGCTGCACTCTTCATACTTCCTGCCGATCTTTGCAGCATGAAGCCTGGCAATCCCTTTCTGGTTCAGGACATGGGACTGTGCTCTCCTGTAGACCCCTTTGATGCCCGTGATCCTGGCCTCATCTATGAACTCATCAACATTGGTAGGGTTAAGCGTGAATGCAGGCTTATTGAATTCACGGGCAAAGTCATATGCCATCATCACTCCCAGTTTTGCCGGGTGATCACTTCCGCCCTTATCATCTTTGGTGTCCTGGTAGAGGCGCTCATCAATCGGCATCACACCTTCCCTCTGGCTGTATGCACAGCCTCCCCTTCCTACAAAGACGTCGATGGTATCTGCGGGAATTCCGTATTTTTTTAGAAGAAAGAGCGTCACACTCTTCCTCATTGGCAGCTGATCATTTGTTGAAGGGAATGCAAGAAGCTCTGGAGCATCATGGAAGACACTCTCTGTGAATATGTTCCTCTCATCTTCAAAAACACTGATCTTCGTGGATGTTGAACCAGGATTAATTATTAGCAGTCTCATAGCTGTAATTATAGGAAATGGATCAGGGCAGGGCAACTTCCTGCTTTTTGTTATTAACATGGAATGCCTGATTGTAATACCCTCTTTATATGGATAATGAACGACATAAGCTGCTGAGGCTTTTCCTGACAACACTTGAGATAAGCGCATTCACTTTTGGTGGAGGCTTCGTAATAATACCGCTGATGCGCGATACTTTCGTCAATAAGCTGAAATGGATAGATGAGAATGAAATGCTTGACCTGACTGCTATTGCGCAGTCATCCCCCGGAGCGATTGCGGTAAACGCATCAATCCTGACAGGATACAAGGTTGCAGGCATCAAAGGTGCGCTGATAAGCATACTTGGAACCATAATACCGCCCTTTGCCATAATATCGGTGATATCCCTGTTCTATGAAGCATTCAGGGATAACAGGTACGTAGCCCTTGCCATGAAGGGAATGTCTGCAGGCGTTGCTGCAGTAGTCCTGGATGTCGTAATCTCCATGGCCTGGGATATCATGAAGAGGAAAAGGATGCTTCCAATCCTGATGCTTTTCATATCATTCATCCTTCTTGAGGTTTTTGACATAAATATCATGCTGCTGGTCCTCATTGCCGGCTTAACTGGATTTGCAGAATATGAAATGGACAAGAGGAGGGAAAGAGCATGATTTACCTTCAGCTCATATGGGCGTTCATCCAGGTAGGGCTCTTCTCTATCGGAGGAGGCTATGCTGCCATGCCTCTTATCGAGCATCAGGCAGTTGAAGTTCATTCATGGCTGAGCATGGAAGAATTTGCAGACATAATGACAATATCTGAAATGACTCCGGGGCCTATTACAATAAACAGCGCCACATTTGTTGGAATGAAAACCGGAGGAATCTGTGGAGCGCTTGCAGCAACGCTTGGCTGCATAATCCCATCATCAGTCATCGTTACCCTGCTCGCATTCGTCTACTACAGGTATAAAGGGCTGAAAGCAGTGGACAGCATCCTGAAATCCCTCCGTCCGGCAGTCGTTGCCATGATAGCAACAGCATGCATCAGCCTTGGCAACATGGCCCTTTTCAATGGTGAAGGTCTGGAAGGGAACCTGAACTGCCTGAACCTTGCAATCATGGCAGTTGCCCTGATTGTCCTGCGCCTATTCAGGCCAAGCCCCATCCTGATAATCGCCTCTGCAGGTGTCTTAGGACTGCTCTCGCCTCTTATCTAGCTTTCACTTCCCGATAAGCTCTTTTGCTTTCTTTCCGCTGATATGCTCCACAGAGAGCTTCAGGACATTCACAGCAGGCCAGAAATCACTTACGGCCTTCTCCATGCTCTTTCTGCTCTCAGATGGCGCATAGCGTTTTGCTATCTCAATGAGGGCATGATGCTTTTCACTCTCATCAGATACAATTGATATTCTCCCAAAGACTATCACGCTCTTATATACAGTAGTGTATTCTTCAGGAAGCACCTCATCCATCGCAACCACGGAAAAAGAGGCCTTATCCGAATTCTTCACTGCGTCTATCTTATGCCCGGAAAGAGCTGAATGGAAATATACTGCCCCATCCTCTTCTGAATACACATAGCTTATGGGAAGCGAATACGGGTATCCATCATCCCCTGAGAGTGCAAGCGTTCCATGACTGGCTCTCCTCAGTGCGAGCTTTGCTTCCTCATCACTCATCATCTGCGCATTTCTTCTCATCTTCCGGAACATATCAAATCTCCTTTCCAAGTCATTTTCCAGCTATAGGTAAATCATATTGAGAGAAAGCAGTCAATAGAAATGGCAGGGCCTTTGACGGCATAGTTTCAGTCCATTATGTCCCTCAGTCTCCCTATCCTGGGCAGAATGAATGCCACAGATGCTTCTGCTGCAAGGGAACATAATATGCCAAGAATGATTCCTGCTGCCACATCACTCGGATAGTGCACAAAAAGGTAAAGGCGTGAAAAGGCAATAAGGCAGGCCAGTATAAGGGATGGAATGAATATCCTGCACCCACCTTTCCTCACTGACCATAGAGCAGCAAAAGATGATGCGCTGTGGCCGGATGGGAAAGAGTAATCCAGGGGAGGATCTATGAGCAATTGCACCGACCTGTCTATGACAAATGGCCTTGGACGGGCAAATGCCATCTTTAAAAGGGAGCATAGGATGACCTCAATAATCAGTGACAGTGCCGTGACAAGGCCTATCCTCCGTGTCTTCCTGGAAGAGAGAAGCGCAATGCTTAAAAGGATCCATACCATTCCGCCATTGCCGAGAAACGAAATGAAAACAAATATCCTGTCAAGCAATGGGGATGAGAATGCGGAATGAAGCGTCTCAAGGAAACGCAGCTCATAAAGCATGAACCATCCCCTTTATGCCATCCTGCCCTCTCAAGGCCGTTTTATAGGCCTTCTCTGCCCTTTCTGCAAAAACAGGGATAGAGAACCTGAGTGACAGATTACGGCAGTTCATCCTCATCCGGTCAAGTTTTCCTGAATCATGCAGCACATCAGCAAGAGCTTTCCTGAATCCTGATTCATCTTCATACTGATAGCCATCAAATCCGTCTTCAATCACGCCATCCATCGCCGGATCCTTGCGGCATATTACAGGCAGTGATGATGAGAGAGCCTCATAAACGCAAAGCCCCTGTGTCTCGCTTGTGGATGCAGAGAGAAAGACATCTGCTGCATGGTAGTATTTGGGAACATCAGAAGGATTCACCATGCCTGTGAATATCACATGATCCTCGATGCCAAGGGATGAGACAAGCTCCCTGACTTCCATCATGGCAGGGCCATCGCCTGCTATCATGAACTTTACATTGCTGCCTAGGAGTGATGATGAGAACCTGAGAAGCTCATCTATGTTCTTCTCTTCTGCAACCCGCCCCAGGAACAGAAGGAGGCGGACATCCTCTTTTATCCCATATTTCTCCCTTACAGAAGAATCGGTGCATCCGTAAAACCTTTCAGTATCGATTGCAGACGGGATTATGAAGCACGTCTTCCCTATTGCATACCCCTCTGCCTGCGCTGCTGTCTTTTTCGATGGGGCAATCAGGAGAGAAGAGCCGGATGAAGCATACCTGAAAAGCATTCCGGAAATCATCTTCGAAAGGGAATCAGGGATATGGCAATAGCGCACATACCTCTCATAATCAGTATGGAAGGTATGCACGATCGGGCATGAACACTTTCCTGCTATCTTCTTTGCCATCCTGAAGGTGCTGAACTCACACTGTGAGTGTATGACATCGGGATGCCATGAAACTATGTCACTGAGGATTGAGCGGTCAAGCCTTACCGAATACCTTGCTTTTGCATATATGAAGCTGCAGCTGTGTGATGCCTGGAAATAAACATTGCCATCAATATATGATTCACCATTTTCTGACAGTGTAAGGATCCTTACTTCATGCCCTCTCTCCTTAAGCCCTTTTTCAAGGGCCAGGAGGGAGGAAACAACACCATTTACAGCAGAAGAAAACCAGTCAGTTGTAATAAGTACCTTCATATCTATTCTTTTCCTTTCACCTATGATCACACTTTGCAATTAAATGTGTTTATAAAAACTTTAAACATCAGATAAACTGGCATTCCTGATATATCTTCCTGTAAGCCTTCCCGATCTCTGAGATATCCCTCTTTCTTGCGATATCAACCTCAAATGAGGCATCATTGGGATTTCCTTCATAAAGGATCTTTTCCAAAAGGTCCATGCACTCCTTCCCATCTGAAAAGAAGTACGGATACCTTTCCCCTTCGCTTAATGCGGAATATGCCGGAATGCTGCGCAGCACTGCCGGAATTCCGGAAGAGAGGGCTTCAAGGACAACAATCCCTTCAGTTTCCTCATGGCTCATGAAAAGGAAACAGTCAGCTCCAGAATACGCTCCTATGAGCTCATCCTGGCTCACATAGCCTGCAAAGGTGACATTTTGCGGCGCTCTCCTCATGGCCTTTTTCACTTTAGCCGGGATAAGGAAACTGCTTAATGATCCAAACCAGATGAAATGCACGTCTTCCATCTTCCTTGCAATTTCAATGAATTCGAGTATCCCCTTCCTTTCTATCGGGAGTGCAACAGAGATTACAACCTTATCTTCTTTTCCAAATCCGTATTTCCTCCTGAATGCTTCACCTTTTTCCCTGTCTTTCTGGAAAAAGGAGGTATCAACACCATTTGAAAGCGGATAGACAGGCCTCTTCACCCCGTATTTCAGCAGAAGCCTTTTAGAATATCCTGTCGGCGTGATTACTATGTCCGCCCTGTTCAGGCAGAATCTGAGGTAACGGCAGAATAATGGCGCAAGAAGTGTGGAAAGAGGAAAGGACCTCTTGAAATCCTCCATCGTCGAATGCGCAAAATATACAACCTTCCACTTATGCATCCTGGCTCTCAGGAGCATGGCCAGGGAATCTGGGAAGAGTGTGTTGATATGTATTATGGAAGTGCTTCCATCCGGTTTTGCTGTTGTGTCAATTCCTGCCTTTCCAAGAGCTTTCTCCTGGTGCAGGATAGCCTGGCCAACCCCGCTTCTGAATACGAGGTTCAAGCCTCCACGATATATGAATACAGACATTCTATGCTCCTTGAAAAATGAATTTCCAGCCTGTTTCAAGAAATAAGCTGTAAAGCAGTATGGAAAGGGGCTTGCCAAGGATTATGATTAAGGCAAAGTGAAAAATGCTCATATCAGTAGTGCCAGCAAGTGCACAGAGGAAATCATCCGGGGCAAACGGGAAGAAAATAGCGAGAGCAAAAAACCTCTCAAATCCCCTGTTTTCAGAGATTACCCTGTCATACTTTGCCATCAGGCCCGCGCTGAATGTTCTTTCTATGAAAGGGCGGCCATAACGCCTTGCGATAAAAAACAGGATGACCGAACCTATGCAGATGCCCACATAATTCAGGATGAAACCAAGAACTGATCCGAAGAGGAGGACGCCGGCAAGGCAGCTCACGCCTCCGGGAAAGATTGGTATCACAACCTGGATTACCTGAATGAGAATGAAAAGGGCTGGCCCAAAGATCCCTGCCCCGCTCACAAAACTCACCATCTTATCCTTATCTGTAAGGATTCCGGATCTGTAGGCAAGAATGCACAATGCAGAGAGTAAGATGATCCCAATGATCATTAACAGCTTTCTCATGGCATTTCCACAGACGGCATGGCTGAAATGCTTAAGCTGCGGCCGGCAAAAGCATATACAGCGGCATATGTGACAGACACGATATAGCTGGCATCAGTTTCTGCAGAAGGTTCAGCTTTTACATACTCATCATGCATCCTTTCAATGAAAGCAGGGACATCAGAAGCCCTTACAGATATTGAGTCACAGATAAAACTTCCATCAAGGACCATCTCAAGCTCATCCTCATATTCCATATGTTCATTGATAGTCCCCCTGAATGCATCGTTATGGGGGAAAGTGAAGGAATCGGCAATATAATGGGTAAGCTTGCCAAGCCTGTAGCTCTGCCTGATTCCAAGAAAGCCATCTTCCATTATCTTTTTCGTGATGGCAGCTATGCGTATGCGCATGTTATGGCAGTCATGCCCATGGAGTTTCTTTCCATGTAGCGTCCCTTTTAGATATGTAAATACCGCGATATCCGGCTCAACCGAACCGAAGATGAATGCAATCTTCCTTACAGAGAGGAATGGATGAAGATATCCAGCAAGCTTTATATGGCTTTTGAAGTTCAATTATTGCCTCCTATCCTTAGGATGGCAAACAATTGTAAAGAATAAAGAAACTGAATTTAAATTAATTTTAAACGCAGAAGCGGTATCCTGCACCCCAGACAGTCTTTATATACTCAGGATCTGAGGGATCATCCTCCATTTTCTCCCTGAGCCTGTTTACATGAACTGCAACCGTGGTATTGTCCCCCATGGCATCAAGCCCCCAGACTTTCCCGTAGAGTTCTTCCTTTGTAAAAACCCTGTCTGCATTCATCATAAGGAAAAGGAGGAGTTCATACTCCTTGTTCTTCAGGCTGATCTCCCTGCCCTTCACATGGCATCTGTGAGTCTCCGTATTGAGGACCACATCCCGTATGCATATCTCAGCTTTTGCCTTCCCTCCCTTAAGGCGCTCATACTGGGCAAGATGGGACTGTACCCTTGCCACCAGGACAGACGGGGAAAACGGTTTTTCAATATAGTCATCAGCCCCAAGGCCCAGCCCTCTGATCTTATCAATATCCTCCCTTTTTGCAGTTACCATCAGAATTGGGATATCTATCCTCTTCCTGAGCTCCCGGCATATTGTAAAGCCATCAAGGGATGGAAGCATCGCATCAAGGAGTATAAGGTCATATTTGAGGCTTTTCCCTTCCTCAAGCCCTTCACTTCCGTCAGCAACAATAGTCACTTTATATCCGGATATCTCCAGATAATCCCTCTCAATTGCTGCAATGTCCTCATCATCTTCTATTATCAGGATGTTTTTCATCTTTTTCTCCTTTTTCAAGATCCATTACTATGGCAAGCCCTCCGTACACGCTTTTTTCCGCCCTGATCCGTCCATTCATCCGGCTTACCATTTTCCTTGATATCGCAAGGCCAAGGCCACTTCCATCAGATGGCCTCTTCCTTGCCCCGTCACTTCGGTAGAACACATCAAAAAGGCGTTCATACTCATCATCATCCACACCTCTTCCATCATCAGAGAATGCGATGGTTACATGATCTTTTCCCTCTTTCACATCAATGTACAGGTTTCCATGCTCATTGCTCTTATATTTGGCGCTGTTATCTGCGATATTCTGCATTACCCTGGCTAAGAGGGTCCTGTCAAAGACAGCCTCAATGCCTGAATCCACCAGGGGGAAATTTATGGACAGCCCCCTTTGCTCATATTCTGCATTATGCTGGCTTATGAAAGCTTCAATGGCATTCCCTATGGATGCTGTTTCAAGCTCTACCGGATAATCATTGAGATCGAGCTTTGAAAAAAGGAAGAGGTCAGATACAAGGGAGTCGATATCCCTTACCTTGCTGTTTATTACGGAGAGATAGCGCTTTCTCATCTCAGGAGTTGACGCAACACCATCCTCCAGCCCTTCAACATAGGCCTGTATCGAAGTAAGAGGGGATCTCAGGTCGTGCGATATTCCAGCTATAAGCTCCTTCCTGCTCTCATCATCGCTTCTCGTCCTCTCCACAAGCTCCTTCAGCTTTTCTGCCATCTTATTGAAAAGGAGGCAGATTGGCCGGAATTCATCATCCCTAGAATACGTTATCCTGTAATCCAGATTGCCCTCCCCGAGTTCACTTGCCCCCTTTGCAAGCTTATCGAGCGGTGTGACAATGCGGCGGAAAAGTGACTTTGAAATGAAATGGTTGGTAAGGGAAACAGAGATCACTATAGTGAGAATCAGTATGATCCACGCAGTTCTTGCTGCCATACGGAAAGCCTTGGTTTCCATTTCATTGGTGGTTGCGAAAAGTATAACTTCATAGTTTCCATCCTCCAGAGTGATGATTGTCCTATACATATTCCTTCCGCCTTCCGAGATTATTATGTCATTGCCGGGGATGGAAGATGCGGCATCCATCAGGATGCTGTCACGCATCTCCCTGGTTCCATAAGAATATATTTCCCTTCCATTGCGGGAAATCAGCAGATACATCGTATTGGCATCTATCAATTCTGAAAGAGCCGACGTATGCGGAGATATCTCCTTCTTAAGGACATCGCTTACATAAGAAGCGGCAATGCGCGAAAGCAGGCTGAAATCCTCAGCATCATCAACTCCGACTCCAGATCCATGATGCATGACATGCCATATGATTCCGATGGCACAAAGCCCTGCAACAGCAGATGCTATGACAGGTATTATGATCATCATCAGGTTGGAAACAATCAGCTTCTTCCTTATATTCACGCTCTTCTCCTTCTTATATGATAACAGAAGAAGATTAACAGAAAATAAACTGTTCTGCTCCAGAATGTGGTACTCTCCAGTCTCAAAACAGAAAAGGAGCTGCGGCAGAAGTCATCAGACTTTTTGGACAGCCCCTTCTATAAATTGGCATCAATGCAATCAGATTAAGCCATCAAGGAATGAGACATCAGAATTCTCCCTCAAACATGATTTAGCTTTCATCACTCCATTCTCTTAATAAGAGAGGCTAGGTGTCTCACCACCGCCAAGGACCTTTCTTATCTTATCGCTCTTATAGCAGTCAATTACAGCCATCTCAAGGCCCTTTTCCCTGCTAAAGAGTTCAAGCTTTGTCAAAAGCGTCCTGTCCTCATTCTCACTTGCGTTGTAGAAGTACACAAGAGTCTTTTCCTTGTGAAGGAAGGAAAGATCAAGGCATATGCCTTCAAGGGAGGAAAGCAGCTCTTTGTATATTCAATTCCCAGAGGGGACTGCATTGACCTCACAAGTCCTGTTATCCTTTCAAATGTGCGGCTCAACGTCTCGTTCAGGAGCGCAATGGAAACCACACTTATCCATATACCAAACGATGCGGCCAATGCTCTCATAAGGCATTATCCTGAACTCTGTCGTGACATAGACAGGATACTTGCAAAGCGCCTTGAGCTGATGATCAACAAGCTCCAGGCCATCTCGTTCTTTACGATGGAAGAGAGGATACTCTCATACTTGAGGGAGATAGGAGATGGAGGGCCTCTCATTACAACCCATGAAGAGATTGCCCTTGACAATGGCACAAGGAGGGAAGTTGTATCAAGATGCCTTGAAAGCCTTGAGAAAAAGGGACTGCTGAAAAAGGAACGCGGAATGATAGAACTTGTCTAATCCCTCCTTCATGAAAGGCATTTTGCCATTTCCCATCATCTCCCTGCACTCCCCCGCCGCTTTACAGTTAGCATTAATTCATTATTTTATATGAAAATATTAAAAATGTCTAAAACATGCAAAAAATAGTTAGAATAATCTAACAAAATATGCTATCATTCTTCTATCCCCCTGGATTTCATGAATTGAGGGGCAAGTATTTCGGAA
The DNA here is from genome assembly GCA_949295125.1 of uncultured Spirochaetales bacterium. Classification (GTDB taxonomy): domain Bacteria; phylum Spirochaetota; class Spirochaetia; order Sphaerochaetales; family Sphaerochaetaceae; genus Ornithospirochaeta. The sequence continues at coordinate 11,144 of CASFJV010000052.1, read as the reverse complement.
ATTAAGTTAGGCTATTCTAACAAACGGAGAAGAAAATGAGTTTTGAGCAAATGCTTGTAATGCATGCATCCCCCACTCTTGCGAATATGAAACCCTCATCCCTCATCTCACTGAAAAATCTCCCGGCATGCACATCATGCATGGAAAAACTGAGGCAAAGAGGGCTGTCATTCCTTCCAATCACTACGGCAAAAGGTGTCAGCCTCATTTTAATCTACAGGAGGAAGAAACTTGAAGAGGCGCTTCAGAATCCGCTTTCAAGGAATATCCTTTCCGCATTCGGCTACCATGGAACCCTTGAAGAGATGCTTGATCAGCTGAGCAGGAGATTCCTCATCACTGACTGTCCCCATGAGGTTGGATTTTTTCTCGGATATCCTCCAGGCGATGTGCAGGGATTCATCGAGAACAAGGGAGAAAATGCAATCTTTTCAGGGGTATGGAAAGTGTATTCTGACAAGGAAGGAGCCCTTGAAATACTGCAGAAATGGACAAAGTGCCGCAGGAAGTATATTGAATGCTTTCTTAGCGGAACAGAAATAACAAGGCTGTGCGTTACAGCCTGAGGAGGAACAATGAAGGTAGCACTTGTATACTATTCCAGTACAGGTAATACGGAAGCAATGGCAAATGCCATAGCAGAAGAACTATCGGGAAAAGCTGAAGTCGATACGATCGATCCTTCACTTTTCGGGCCGGGTGATGTGGAAGGCTACGATGCATTCGCGTTCGGCTGCCCAGCTATGGGAGCTGAAGTGCTTGAAGAGGATGTGTTTGAGCCTATGTTCTCATCAGTCGAAGGATCCCTTTCAGGGAAAAAGGCAATTCTCTTTGGCTCATATGGATGGGGAGATGGGGACTGGATGAGGAACTGGGAGGAAAGATGCAGGGCAGATGGAATAGTCTTATCCCATGATCCTGTGATCGCGAATGAAGCACCGGATGAGGATGCAATCAATTCCTTGAAAGAAGCTGCCAATTCGCTCATCTCATGAAGAATATCTTCCAGGCCGGGAAACCGGCCTTTTCTAATGGTATGCTGCCCTGCCTGTAAGATGGCAAGGCAGCATGCTGACTGGAATACCTGGAAGTCAGAGCCTCCACTCACTGCTTTCCTTCTGCAGGGCAACCATATGGGCAAAAGTGCCGTTTCCGGCCATAAGATCCTCAGGCCTTCCCTCCTCTATCACACGGCCACCAGAGAGGACTATGATCTTATCTGCATTCTCTACAGTCCTCATCCTGTGGGCAATGACAAGCACGGTCTTATTCCTTATTAGCTTTGAGAGAGCCTTCTGTATCTCAGTCTCATTTTCCGCATCCAGTGATGCCGTTGCCTCATCAAGGATGATTATTGGCGAATCCTTGAGGAATGCGCGTGCAATGGATATGCGCTGCCTCTCTCCGCCGGAGAGCTCATGCCCATTCTCGCCGATCATCGTGTTCCATCCATCCTCAAGCTTATTTACAAATGACATGCACTGTGCCATTTTTCCGGCCTCTATGACCTCTTCATCACTTGCGCCACGCCTGCCGATCCTTATGTTTTCCATTATTGTGTTATCAAAAAGCGTGACATCCTGGAACACTATAGAGTATAGGGAAAGGAGGGCTTCAGGATCAGTTTTCCCTATATCCATTCCACCTACTGTTATCTGCCCTGAATCTATATCCCAGAACCTTGCTGCAAGCCTCGATACAGTCGTCTTTCCCCCTCCGGAAGGTCCGACAAGGGCGGTGACTTCCCCCTGTTTTGCCTTAAACGAGACTTCTGAGAGAACCCGCTCATTATTTCCATAAGAGAACGAGACATCCTTGAACTCTATGTCATATCCACTGTTTGTCAGTTCCCGGCTTCCTTCCTGGAGAGGATGGAAGAGGATATCATCCATCCTCTCGACATTCGTCCTCAGGGAAATGACTGCCGCGAGGTTCTGGAGGGCACTCTGAAGCGGATCATATATCCTGGATGCTATGAGAAGGTAAAGGAAGAATGCCATCACGCTTATCTGCCCGCTGGAAAGAAGGATGGATCCAGCAAGGGCTGCAGTGCCAATACCGATTTTCAGTATGAATGAAGCAGATACCACAAAGACAGCTGTACCGGCTTCTGATATTATCGCCCTCTTTTCAACCTTATCTATCTTTGAGAACAATCCATCAAGGTATGCCTGCTCTGCATTGCAGCTCTTCAGGTCCTTTACCGTTTCAATACACTCCTGTATCCCGTCAACAGTCTCCATCTTCGCATCCATTGACCGTCTTGCAAGGCCCTGCTGGATTTTCCTTGAAAACACCACTATGAAGACAGCAACCGGAAGCGGCCAGAGGACAGAGAGTCCCATCCTCCAGTCAATGAAAAGGATTGAGACTGCTGCTATGGCTGTTGAAATAATCGACCCGATAAGCTCAGGAACATAATGCGAAAGTCCGGTTTCAAGGGTTGCAGCATCAGACATGATTGTGCTTGTTATATCTGCAAGATCCTTTTTCCCAAAATACGAAAGTGGAATTTTCCTCAGCCTCTCTGCAATGCTTATCCTCCTTACCCCGCTTTCCACATATGTAGAGAAATATGTTGCCCGGTACACCCAGCCATACGAGAGCATTATGAGTATGACCGCAGCGGCAGAAGACAATGCATACCATAGCCCGTGTCCATGAAGGGTTCCGTTCATGAGATCAGATACAAGGCAGTAGAGAATGCTAACAGGAATGAACAGCGTAAGGTTATGCACTGCACATGCGATAAATCCCTTTACGGAATCCTTTGCTCCTTTTTCTGAGAGCGCAAATGCCTTTTCAAGCCTTTCCAACATCATTATGCCCCCTTTCCCACTTTCCAGCGGACTGATGACATATAGTCATTCCACATGGATCTGAACATGCCATTATTCCCAATAAGCTCATTGAAATTCCCTTCTTCCTGAATGCTTCCATCCGAGATGACGAATATCTTATCTGCATCAGTTATTGAAGAGAGGCGGTGGGCAATCATTATGACGGTCCGCCCTTGGAGCATTGCAGAGAAGGCTTTCTGCACCTTGACCTCGTTATCAGGATCGGCAAATGCTGTAGCCTCATCGAGGATTATGACAGGAGAGTCCTTCAGTATGGTCCTTGCAATGGCTATTCTCTGCCTCTCTCCTCCGGAAAGGAATACGGCACCCGTTCCGAGTTCTGTATCCAGTCCATCAGGCAGCTTTTCCATGATATCCATGCACTCTGCCTTCCTGAGGGCTTCCATGACCTCTTCATCACTTGCATCAGGGCGCGCAAGCTTGACATTTTCCCTGATGGTCCCTTTTATCAGATGGCTGTCCTGGAATACGAAGGAAACATACTGCATGAGCCTCTGCTTCGGGATATCCCTTATATCAACCCCACCTATCCTTATGACACCGCTCTGGGGATCAAAAAATCGTGCAATCAGGGAAGCAAGCGTTGTCTTACCGCTGCCCGATGGACCTACAAAAGCAGCAAGTGATCCGCTTCCTATCTCAAGCGACACATCACAAAGTGCATCTTTCTTCCCATCATAGCTGAATGTGACATGCTCTATTTCCACTGAACTGCCGGATGGGGTGAGGGAATTATAGGCTGAGCCAAGCGGCTTTTCATCCATAACAGAATCCACTCTCATCAATGCATCGTGGACTATCATCGCCTCTTCGCTCTTGAACATGATTTTTGTGAGCGTGATGGAGATAACCGGGGTGATTATCACATAGAAAATCACATTCAGTATGATCTCAGGCGTGATAGTCCTAAAGGAGAGAAGGAAAGCCCCGGCAACGATAAAAGCAAACGAACTGTTAATTGCACCCGTATAGATCACCATCGGCTTCATTAGCTCCCTTGTGTATGCTGTTACCCATTTCTCATAGCGGTCTATCGAACCTTTGAACAGCTTGAATGTATGGATAGTCTGACCGAAAGTCTTCACGACAGGAATTCCCCTGACATATTCCACTGCCTGGTTTGACATGTCGGCAAGAGCATCCTGGTACTGCGTCATCTTCTCCTGCATCTTCTTTCCAGTCATCCTCATCATGATCAGGAAACCAAGTGCAACCGGAAGAAGAGACAGGAGCCCAAGCCTCCAGTCAAACCACAGCAGCATCATGATGAGTGCTGCAGGAGTTGCCATAGCCCCTGCCCTGTCAGGAAGCTGATGAGCCAAGTAAGTCTCCGTAGCTGCACTCGAGTCATTCACTATCTTCCTCAGCCTGCCGCTTCCGAATTTGTCTATTGTGCCTACCGGAAGCCTCACAATATGGGAAAGCATATCCTTTCTCATATTTGCCGCAACCCTGAATGCTGCGGCATGGGAGCACATGAGAGCTGCTATGTACAACGCCATTGAGAATATTGCCAGCAGGACAGCATACAGCCCAAGCGTGGTGATCTCACCATCCTCCCCAGCCAGCACAGACCGGATTATCAGGTAGATGCATATGAACGGAAGAAGCGCAATAATGGCAGAAAGCGCTGACAATACCCATGAAAGGTATATAAGAACCTTGTATCTGAGCGCATACCGCAGAAGGCGGTCAAGATCCGAATTGTGTTTCATTTTATCCTCCATAGTTAGATTAATCTAACTTTAATTCGCATAAAAAAAAGAGACTCTACAGCCTCATTCCGAAAAGACGCTCCCAGCCAGTCTTATAGAAAGCCTGGAGATCACGTATGTAACTGAATGCCTCATCCCGTGGGACAGAGTGCCTTACAATCTCAAAAAAGGATGTGAAATATCCTGATGTGATCATATGCTCAAGAAGTGGATCCACATCCGGAATATCCTGCCCGTTAGTCCTCATGAGAGCCATGAATTCATCCGTTGCTTCCTCCTCTATCTTCATCATCTCGTCAACCATATTGCAATACCGCGTGCCTTCAGAGCACATAAGGATTAGGCGGAACTCATCCAGATGATCATAAATATACCCGATGCACCACTCTACCGTGAGAGACGTAATGCTGCCCATGCCTGAAACCTGCTGTTCATACGGCAGGGCCCTGAACTTTTCATGGGCACCCTTATATGCATCCATCACAGCATCATAGGCATCCTTTACAAGCTCATCAAATATTTCCTCCTTTGACGCGAAATAGCCGTAAAGGGCTCCTGTTGTCACACCGGCAAGAGAGGCAATCCTCCTCATGGAGGTTCCGTTAAACCCCCTTTCAAGGAATTCCTCTTTCGCCTTTTCAAGGATAATTCTCTCTGTATCACTCATATAACAGCGTTATATAACATTGTTATAATGATGTCAATACTCAAAATCACAAGGGATTTGCATTATCCGAATATCCCGTCAAGAAGCATCATTACAGCAAAGCCAAATGCTGCTCCGACAGTTCCTATGTTTGAGTGCTCTCCCTCAGAAGCCTCCGGGATCAGTTCCTCTACCACCACATAGAACATTGCGCCGGCTGCAAAGGAAAGGAGAAGAGGAAGCATCGATGAAAGTGCAGAGACAAAAACAAATGCAATAAGGGCTCCAACAGGCTCGACAATTCCGGAAACAGTCCCCTCAAGGAAAGCCGTGCTCTTCTTCTTCCCTTCCCTGTAAAGAGGAAGTGAGACAACAAGGCCTTCGGGAAAGTTCTGAAGTGCGATGCCAAGGGAAAGGGCCAGGGCAGAAACATAGGATATTCCGCCTTCCAGGCTTACGGAGGCAGCTGCGGCAGCGCCTACTGCCATCCCTTCCGGGATATTGTGAAGCGTTACAGCAAGCATAAGCAGAGCGGATTTTGAAAGTCCTGATTTCCTCCCCTCAGCCCTGGAGGATGAGACATGGATATGAGGAACCACAGTATCAAGGACAAGAAGGAATGCTATGCCTGAAAGGAAACCCAGTGCAGCAGCATAGTAAGACGACTGTTCTATTGCCGGGAGAAGAAGGGACCATACAGATGCAGCGATCATGACACCTGCGGCAAATCCTGTGACAGCCTTGCCTGTCTTGGCCCCTATTCCATTTCCAAAGAAATAAACGGCAGCAGAACCGAGAAGAGTCCCTAAGAAGGGAACTATGAAAAGTAAAGCCAGTTCCATGGAAAAAGAATACACTTTTTCCAGAAACCAGCCAACAAAAATGCATCATCTGGCAGGATTGACAGGATCCTGCCGTTTTTCCTCTAGGAGGACAATTCAGATGCAGCAGGAATTGCGGCCATTGCACCGCTTCTCGAAACAGCTATCGCAGAAGCTTCTGTTGCCCTGTAGAGCGCCTTCTCTATCCCCATTCCACTGAAAACTGATGCAAGATAGTAACCGGTGAAAGTATCTCCGGCTCCTGTTGTATCCACTACAGGATAGTCTATGATCTCCTGGTAATGCACTTGATCCCCATCTTTTGCGTAAGCACCCTTTTTCCCGCATGTCAGGACAATTGATGCACTCTTATAGATCCTGCCAAACTCACAGAGGATATCCGCAAAATCATCTTTTCCTGTCAGTGCCTTTCCCTCAATCTCATTTACGAAGAAAAGGTCCACATCAGAAAGGGGGAATGTGGAAATCAGGCAATCAAATGGAGAAGGATTGAGCACAACCAGCATTCCATGCCTCTTTGCCTCAGAGATTATATAGGGAATGTCATTGATCTCGTTCTGCAGGACAATCACATCTCCGGGCGAGAAATGCGAGAGGATGATGGAAATCTCCTCCCGCCTCCAGAGCCTGTTGCCGCCTGAATCAAGGACAATTGAATTCTGTCCCCTGGAGTCCACCTGGATCATTGCCATGCCTGTGTTGCAGTCGGCAATCACAGATAGTGATATATCTGCCCCATATGACTCGAGCAGGGAAAGTATCCACTTGCCATCCTGGCCGCATTTTCCAGCAAAATAGACTTCTGCACCGGCTTTTGCAAGCGCTGCAGCCTGGTTTGCCCCCTTTCCTCCCGCACTCCTTTTCATGGAACAGGAGGAAATGGTCTCCCCTTCCCTCACTATGTGGTCAACAGAAAAGGTGTTGTCGATATTCATTGAGCCAAGGACTAGGAACCTCATATGACATTTCCCTCCATGAAAAGAGTATAACTGAAAAACCTATTGCGGCTGCTTATTCCTGCCAAAAAGCCATTTCCTGCCCTTTCCCAGGAATCCGGGGATCCTGAATGGCCAGAACATTCTGTTTTCATAGTCATTCCTCCGGATAGTTTATCTTCAGCTTCGCAAAAAGATCTTCGAGAATGAACCTGCCGTCAATCTCATCATAAACCCTGATCGTCCTGTTCTCTCCAGAGCCCCTGTAATACATGTCATCCCCGATGTACGGAGCTTTGACAAGCTTATAGCAGTACCTGTGCTCTTCCATAAGCAGGGCAATGACAGTCTCATCGCAGATGTCTAGGGATTCAGGCCTTGGCCATCCTCCTGAATTCTTCATTTCCTCAAAGAATTCCAGGGTATGGCTGAAAAGGAACCTTCCTATCCTGCCATGAGGCTCAACCTTTACCTGGAGCTCTGCAAGGGATGTTCTCGGGTAGGCATATGTCTTGGTAGGCACCTGCCAGAGCTCAACCTTTGAGGAGAAAACGATATTAGCTGCGGCGATATCATTTACAAGATTGAATTCAGGCCCGCCTTCAGGATAAAGGCCGCCTCCATTCCATATCACTATGAGCTTTTCCTCTATATCAGGATCGATAAGCAGAGCCGATGCAACATTGGTAAGTGGCCCAAGGACACCTATGTACAGCTTCCTGCCAAGAGGAAGTGAACGTGCTGTCTCTATGATGAGAGAGCTTGCGTCAGAAGGTATGGGATCAATCCTGCCGAAAAAACCTGTCTCAGCCTTCTTCAGGTATGTTGCGGCACCTTTCACTGCCTTGACCTTTCCCTTGAATCCTGAGCAGTCAAGAAGCTCATCAAGCTCCTTCCAGCTTGCCTCAAGACTGTCCTTGATCCTGTCATGCCCAAAATGCGATGCAATTATTCCATGAAGACGGAACATGGGGGTTAGAAGCGCATGGGTTATCGCATACTGGTCATCCGCTTCATTCTTCACATCAGAATCCAGAATAACATCAATTTTCTTTTCTTCTACTACATTGAATCTGTAATTTAACATACTATCATCCTTTTACGGCACCTGCCGATACTCCTTCTATAAAACTTTTCTGGCATATTACGTAAATGACTATAACTGGAAGCGTTGCAATCGAGAGGACTGCAAAGAGCACCGGATAGTCCGTAGTATGCTGGCCTGTGAAATTTGCGATTGCAAGTGGAAGTGTCTGGAGAGCCTGGCTCGTAATCATAATGTTGGCCATGAAATACTCATTCCAGATTGTAAGGCCGTTGAATATCACCTGCGTCACGACTCCCGCCTTTGAAAGCGGCAATATGATCTTTATGAAGCTCCCGAAACGGGTGCACCCATCAACAATCGCAGCTTCTTCCAGCGCTTTTGGAAGCGTGATGAAGAACGATCTCATTATGAATATGCCCATTGCAATTGCCTGTGCGGCATAAATGAGGATAAGCCCAATCCTGCTGTTGTTGAGCCCCATGTTCAGGGCAACAGTGAATGTAGGTATTCCCAGAACCCCCGTAGGAATCATGATTCCAATGAGCAGGTACATGTATATCAGCCTCTTGCCCCTGAACTTGAGCCTTGCTATGGCATAGGAAGAAAACGTGTTTACAGGGATCAGGACAGCCAGTGAGCCAACCGTCACAATGATGCTGTTCATCAGTTTCTCACCTATGTTTGCATTGACCCAGGCTTTTGCATAATTGCCAAATGATGGGGAAGAAGAAAATCCCCAGATATTCGTATAGAACTCATTCGGGCTCTTCAGGGATCCGAAAAACATCCAGATCACAGGATAGAGGGATATTATGAGGAAGGCAAAAAGGATCAGCAGCCATACTGCCTTCAGAAGTATTCTCCTGCTTTTAAACGTCATATCCTTCCTCCCTGCTCATGATCTTCAGCTGCAGGAAGCCGAAGACGAATACGAATGCAAAAAGTATCATGCTCATGGCATTTGCCCTGCCCATGTTGCCGTATTTAAATGCATTCTTGACTATATAAGTGAGGGAAACTTCCGTGCTGTTTGCGGGTCCTCCTCCTGTCATGACATTGACTATGTCAAAGTTGGAAGCAAATGCACCTGTCAATGACATCAGCACATTCACTACGATCGTACTGTTCAGCTGTGGAATTGTGACATGGATCAGCTGCTTGAACCCGTTTGCACCGTCAATGGCAGCTGCCTCGTAATAGTCCTTGCTTATTGCCTGAAGCCCGGCAAGGTAAAGGACCATATGGTAGCCGAGCCATTTCCAGACGTCAACAGCGACCACGCTGTAGAGCGCAATATCAGGATCAGAAAGCCAGCCGAGAATCCATTCTTCCTTACCTATCATCGTAAGGAGTGAGTTGATAAGGCCGAATGTCGGGTTATAGACCCATGACCACAGCACTCCGATAACGACATAGGAAAGCGTTACCGGCAGATACAGTCCAGTACGGAACAATGTCTGGAAAGGGACTTTCCTTATGAGTATGTAAGCCAGGAGGAAAGCAATTACGTTCTTTAGGACCGTAACCAGAATTGCATATATGAACGTATGCTTCATTGACAGCCAGAAAAGGCTGTCATGAATGGCATTGCTGTAATTACGCAATCCGGTAAAAACAGGATCAGAGAATCCATCCCACTTGAAAAAGCTCATGTACAGTCCGTCAAAAAACGGCAGTATTATGAAAACCGTGAAAAGTATGACGGCTGGCAGGCACATGAGGTATGGAAAGAGATCCACCTTCCTTTTTCCAATTTTCACCCTATACCTCCCATGCGCTTACATCGGGAATTACTTGCGGCGTCACTTTTGCCCAGTCATCCTCACTCCAGCTGTCCCACCATGCATAGACATAGTCTTCCTGCTCCCTGAGGCTATCAAGCTGGCCCTGGACATATGATGCTGCATCCTCTGCACTCATATCACCTGAAACGACCTGCGACATCACAGAGCAGATAGCATCATTTATCGCTGTAGGCCATATCCAGTCAAGGTATGTGACAGAATGAGGTACGGAAACTGAATTGAGGAATTCTGTTACAGCGTCTGATTCCCCTACTGCACCTTTCACAACCTCGAATATCGGATTTCCGCCCGCATTTGCGCATATGATGGCCTTTGCATTCTCAGGCCTGAGTATGTACTCCACGAAACGCATAGTGTTTTCTATGTTCTCCAGAGCAATCCATGATGGAATTGCAAGAGCTCCGTCTCCTGTTGCAAAAGCATGCACAGGAGATGATGCACCTTCGACTATGACAGGGAATTCTGCTGCCCTTACCTCAAAGGATGGAGTCATGCTCTTGAGCTGTGCATATATCCAGGTTCCACCGAAAATCATAGCAGTCTTTCCCTGCACGAAATTTGCAAGCATTGCATCTTCTGTTGTGGCAAAGGATTCACTTGTGAGAATTCCATTGTCATAAAGGGATTTCAGGGCATTCATAGCCGTATAGACCTCAGGATCATTGAAACTCCTTTCTCCGGAAAGCCACTCTTCAACCCTCTCAACAGATTCTCCGCCTGTTGCCTGTCCATATGTATCAAAGAAAGGCATTGCCCAGGCCCAGCTGTCTCCTCCCTGTATCATGAATGGTATGATGCCATTTTCAGAGAAGACCTCTGCAGCTGCCGTCCACTCATCAAGATCTGACGGTACGGAAAGCCCGTACTGCTCAAAAAGATCAGGATTGTAGAAGCAGGAAGTGCCGGAAGCATCCTGGTAAGGGATTACCCATAGCCTTCCGCCAAGAGTGCAGGAATCAAGGACTCCTTCAGGGAAGCGGTCCTCAAGGCCTGCCATCAGGTCAGTCAGGTCCAGAACCTGTCCTGCAGGAGCCAGGGAAGCTGAAACAGTGCCCATGCCGACGACAATCAGGTCAACCTGTTCTCCGGATATCCTTCTTGTCTGGAGCTTCTGCAGTGTATCATCCCATGTACCCTGCCTCTGCTGCTCAACAGCTATTCCTGTCTCCTCCGTGAAAGAAGAAATGACCTGATCCCATGCAGCCTGCTCTTCTGCAAGAGTGCATGCAGGACCCACTAATACTATTTTATTCTCACTGGAAGGAGCACCAGGGGAAGAGGAAGATTCTTCC